>JADFYX010000087.1 GCA_015232795.1 Magnetococcales bacterium | reverse complement strand
AACAAAAAAAACCGACCCTGCTTTTCAAGGGTCGGTTTTTTGTATTCACCTCAGTCTGTCAGAGAGTGGCAATCCAGTGTATTGTACGACAAATGGCTTTATTTGGTAATTTTTACTATGTTATCAACTATAGTTAAGAGTTGCTCTGTCGTCCCAGATTTGGTCAAAGGCTATCTTACCGTTGGCGTATAGGGTCGCGGTGGAGTCGTCTGTGAATATGGCTGTTCTTTGCATTAGCCATACCGGGCTTGCTTCGCTGCTGCCGGGGTCGGCACGTCCTATGTAGATATATTGGGTGGTGTCTACAGTTGTTGATGCTGTGCGGGTGGTTAGTAGATTTTTGCTTTCTAATAAGTTGTTTAGCTGGCTTTTATCAATATGGCTTGGGTTTGGCATTTTTCTCTCCTTAAGATATCTGTTTTTTGCTGATTGTTAATTTTGAAGTTTGTGTGTTGCTGTCTAACTCATGAATGAGATCTGTAATGATGCCTCTAAATGTTCTGCCAAAGAGGGCATCGTGTATCTCAATTAGCTGTCCTGGGGCCAGGCCGGGACGGTATATGGTTCTCACCTCTACCACCTGTAACGGCTCTCCTAGGTTTAGCTCATGTTGGGCCCGTGCTTGTAAGGCTGGTTTGCTTCCCAGAAGTGGAGCGAAAATATCTGCTGCTGGTTTTTGGCCGTTATTTCTCATGACAGTAACAGTGTCGGTTTCGGCGGTGATACCCTGCCCACTACTGGCAAAAGCTACGGGAAAACTATCCAATCCCCCAAGCTTGAGTGGTGCCATATATTGATAGCTGTAACTTTTTGCCGAGCCAATAATCTTGAGCATGGCAATGCCATTTTGTGGAGTTGTTATGGTCTGTCCATCTTTATCTAGATTTGGAGTTCCAAGATCACTGCCCAACCAGACAAATTGCTCAATCTGTTCTATAGGACGGTTAAGTTTTGCCTGGTCTGAATTTATGAAGGGCAAATATTCTGTAACCTGATAAGTTACCTCCCCGTTATTTATTATATTGGCTGTTGATGGAGTGATAGTTGTAGGGGTAATGCCGGGAGTAGGAGTGAGAAGAAGGTGGGTGGTATCTCCTGGTTGAAAATGGGTTTTGCCCCGGTTGGGACCATCTTGACGGCGGTCCAGATCTAGGGCGAGAAAACCTGTTTTACGTCTGGGATCTTGGTTTGTGATGGTTATTTTATCAAACTGCTTTTTTGCCCTATAGCTCTGGGTGATTGCTAAATTATCTGTAGAATCGGTAAAAATATGATCAGGTGTTGCGGTTTCCCACCCAGATGGAGAAATGGGAAATTTTCCTTGGATAAGCAAGGAGCCATCGGGCCTGCTATTTACCACCCCACCAACGGCAGAGACAATGTTATGTACGGTATGTAGTGGTGTCTCATTTTTATAGCTTAATTTACCAGCAGTTATGGGCCAATCAATCTGTTGCCAATCGACTGTCTCTTGCAACAGTTCCACTACTATCTCTTTGGCCTGTTTGGTTGTGTCCCAATCTTTATCTATAGCTGCTGCTCTTGGTGCGCCATGTTTTACAATGGGGCTTTTGGCAATAAGAGTTCGTATGTGTTTTTTGTTGCCTTCTCGTACCACTTTTTTTGCCTCTACAATTAGAACAAATATCTCACCACAAACCTCTAGGGTGAACTCTTCATCAAGGTTGAGGTTTTGCCAGCTACTCTCATCTGCCAAAGCCATCTCTACCTGCCAGTCAAAATCACTCTGGCTTGCCCTTATTGTAAGGTTAGTCAATAAAATAGTTAGCCCGTTAAGTTTTATCAGGGGTAGAGATATCTGTTGTAGATTATCGGCATTTAGGAGGTTCCAATATGTTGATTGCGTGGCACATACAGGATTAAAAACCAGAAAATCAGCTATCTGGTTGGAGGTAGCAAATGTTGTCTCGGTTTGGCTAAATGGCCTGTTGAGAGCAGCAGTTATTCTGTGTTGAATGGACCATTTTTGTGATTTGGGTTTGCTTAAATGATAGTAGATTGGCTGTTGTGAATAGCTCAATAGCCATCTTTTGTAAGGTTGTTGCTGTTTGTGTGCCAAGGTTAAACTGAAGCTATGCTGGTTTGTTACCTCAACACAAGGGGAGTAGAGAGAAGCAATTTTTTTATCTATTTTAATAGGGTAGAGGTGGCTGTTACTCTTGAGAATTTCTGCTGAATAGTGGTTGTTGTGCCAATTTTCAACAAATATACCCAGTGGAGCTGGCTGGCGGTTTGTTTTGTCAAGATTTGCATCAAAAGGTTGCGCAAGTTGTTTTTTGGCAATTGGCCCTGGTATAGAAATATTTTTGCCAACCCCGGCACTCCAATCGGTAATATCGCTCCATGCAGCCTCTTGGCTCCAGTCTGTGCCGTTATCTGAAGATGATAAGATAAAATCTTTGGGGCATTGGCTGGCATAACGAGGCAGAAACCAGAGTTGCTTTATCTCAACATCTCCCCCGGCAAAATCATACTGAAACCAGCAGGTTTCCGCTGGTCCACCATTGCTCCAATATAGGCTTGCATTGTCATCAAACAGTTTGTAGGCGGTAGAATCGTTGTGGCTGGCTGATCCTGTGCCACCACTACAGAGGTCGGCACCATCAACAACACCACGCATTTCAACTTCATACAGTGAGATAATATTGCTGGCCCCGGATGTGGATTGGGTTATGGTGATACGCCAATAGCGATGAGTAGCCATAAATATATTTATTCCGGCAAAGGTTGAAAGGATAGGGAATCAAAATCTACAGCGGGACTTGCCAGTAATGTTGCAGTTTGATTTGAATAAATGGGATTTTCTCCAGTGCTATAGGAGAAGCTTGCTTGGTTCCACTGTATCTGGCTTGTCAGGGTAAAAGATTTCCCATCCATTTTTTTGGCAAAATCACTAATTGGATGGTTTAAATTCACCAGCTCTGATTGGGGTGAGATATAGCCAATTTGCTTGGAAAACCCAAAATCAGAATTAAAATCTACAGATATTTCACTCCACATATCCGTGCAAGGTGATAGAGATACTTTTAAAATAACATCGTTATGTATTTCATAGATGCGGTCATATATGCTGCTGGGGGTCTGGGTTGGCTGGTTTACTCCCGGTGGATATTGCCAAGGGGCGTATACTGTTCCTGTTGGGCAGACATCTCTAATATCATATAATCCGTGCCACGCCAAAAGGTCTGATGTGGGTCGCCAGACAATGCCCAATACTTCAAAGGTAAAATATCCCAGGGCTTGACCATCAACAAAAGCAAATTCAGCCCGATAAGGCACACTGCTATAAATGGTGGTTGTTTTTTGCAATGTGTCAAAAGATATCTGTGTGCTTACGCTTGTTTTGCGCCAGTAAGGAACAGTTATTGTGTAACTACCGGGTTTTATGAGGGTGGAAGGAGCCTCTGTATGGTAAGCCCGGTTATAGGTTGTGGTTAAAGTTTCTGCTCCATTGGTGGTTAAATAACAGACCATATTCTTTTGGGTCATAGAATAGCTGTTTTCCATGATCAATGGATCCAGTTCAACTAGATAAAAGCCATTTTCATAACGATAACTTTTCACCAAACCCGTTACACCCTCGCTATAGCTTAGGGTTTGTTGGGTTTCTCCTTGAAAAAGAAGTTCCATGGTTTGTGATTCCATGGTTAATGAAATGTTTTCGTTGTCATTTGGTGTGAACTCATAGCTATCATCACGAATGATACGAAAACTAAAGCGTATCAATGGCTCAAAATGAATAGCTTTAATTCGCGAAAATGGTCCAGGAGCTTTATAAACAGTGTTGGTCATGGTCAACTAGCTGTTAAAACGGAGGGTGATTTCTGGGAGATATGGATAAGCAGCAAAATTTTCACACAACTCATTGCCATCAGCTCTGGCAAGTTTCATGGTCATGGTTACGGGACGTTCAACATCAATGTAAATATCTTCAGAATTTTGGTTGAAAATTCGTTCAATTTGGGTTTGTCGGCTTATCTCAACATATTGCAGTTGTGGCGGTGTTTGAGCTGATTCTACACATTGTAAAATGGCAGAATACTCCTCTTGGGTAAGGTCAATTCTGCCATCGGCAACTTTCTGCCAGCATGCCTCCCAGCAGGAGTCGAGATCTTTGGTTTGTGGCAGAGATGCAATTGATGGTGGAACGGTTTCATCGGCATAACCTCTTTTTCCAAGGGAGCCTTGGGGCCAAAACTGGCGTGCAAAAGAGAGTTGGGTTGCATAACCATCTGCCATGGCAATAATATTTACAGGTGGTATGTCGCAATCACGAATATTACCTGCCAACCATGCATGTTTCATCTCTGTTAACCGTTCTGGCTCCATCTGTTCATCTCCCATGTCATACTCTATTTCAAACAGGGAGAACTCCGGTTGATATTCAACTACCATGGCCCCTGTAACTGTATTTGAATGTTGAAATATTCCTCTACTGGGAATAAATGTCGGCGGTTCAACTTGTTCACCGTTTTGAGCAAAAAAACGGGTTTTATCTACAACTACG
This sequence comes from Magnetococcales bacterium, assembly GCA_015232795.1. Taxonomy (GTDB): domain Bacteria; phylum Pseudomonadota; class Magnetococcia; order Magnetococcales; family JADFYX01. Next base: position 4,586 of record JADFYX010000087.1, on the reverse strand, counting down.
GCAGTGGGATTGTCGTAGGGGAATCGAAGTGACTGGCTGTTTTTGTTAGTCCAGCTCAAGGTTTCTGTGATGGTAGCCTGTCTGCGACCAATGGCTTTGGCACTGCCAGTGTGAACACTTAATCTTGCTGTTTTGGCTGTTTGTTGTGAACAGTACAATCGTATACGCCTGATCCCAGGCTTGACCAATTTCAGGGTGGTTTTATACTGGTCAACGTAGTGGCCGGGAGTTCTGCTCCAAACTCCTACAACCTTGGGTCTGACCTGAATTGGTGATGAACCCAACTCATCACCAACCATCAGGACAAAACTTGACCGTTTCTGCTGGCTTAAAAAATCCAGAGTCAAACCGGCGTTTAACTGGTTCATTCACTCTCTCCGCTAATGGCGATAATCACTTTGTTGCCAGATAGGCTATCAGCTCCAGCAGGTACGGTCCTTTTTTCCCAAACCGCTACAGCAGCCGGGTGGGTTTTAAAGGTTATGGTTTCTCCTGCTGCCCAAGTTCCACCCCAAGGTGGGGTTCCGTCGGTCAATGTAAAATAGGGTTTGGAAAAATCACTATTATTGGGAGCAAAATCACCCCCACCTATGGAACCACTCCCAACACTACCCACAGTATCGCCAGCACAAGAAAAATTGGTTGCGTCTGAAAAAGTGATTATCCAGGTCTGCTCAATGGTGCCGATATGGTCTGTAATAGGCGGATATGTGGTCTCATCATAGCTACCGGACGTTGAAGATTCTCCCCAATTGTCCGCGGATGCCTCGATATCGACAACCTCAATAACAGATGCTACTTTTGTCTCTGCTGCCAGATAACTATTGGCCAGAGAGATGCCAGCAGCAAAGGTAAGGGTGGCTTTGTCAACGTTCCATGATACCCCTGCTGTTGCTGCCAGACGTAAAAATTCACTACTGCCAGATGGGTCATCAACCGTAGTTTGATCGGATATGCGTATAAGATCCCCATCTTGAAAAATATTGTGCCCAGCAGCACTATTACCTGATTCAACATTAACCGCGATAGTGGTGTCCAAGGCTGCAACATTGGCATCCAGGTCTCCTGCTCCATAAAAGCGGGTATAATCATCTGCCTCGGCTTGGGTATCGGTTTGAGTGCCGCTTATTAAAACAATACTGTCATCCCCTGGGGTGTGGGTCTCAATAAATATTTTTGGTTCAATAAGTTTCAGGTCATCATCATTGGCAACCTTGATAAAACTTTTACGATATTTAACTGAGCCAGAGGTACGTTCGGCTTGGGGAACATCGGGCCAGACGTTGTTTTTCACCCCGTCAGGAATCTCATTTGCAGTAAGAATACCACCATTGGCGGTGGTATCGTTTACTATGGTTGGTTTGTACCATTTGATTTCACTTGTTTGAATGGCCATTACTATTTATTCCTTGTGAGTCGATGTTTTTTATTAAATACATGTCAACCGGATTGTTCCGGTAAACTGGTCGTGATGGGGCCATAACGGGGTTAAAGATATGGCTGGTGGTTCGTGGTGCCGGAATATCACATTACAACTCAACTCATCCCAAATTAAGGTATATATTGCACCTTGGAGGGCAGCCATTTCTTTGATTTTATCGGCAGAGTCTTGGTCTAACCATGTGGTGTCTCCCGTAGCAGCAAGGGTTATGGAGACACCAGTAACCTTGCTGCTAAATACCACCGGTGTTCCAGACAAAGTATGGAGCACAGTCTGGTTTACGGGAGAAGTTATGTGGCGGTCGATCCACTGAATTGAGTCTGGTAATATCAGGTTGCCAAGTTTTTTCATTAGATACCTGTCGCTCCCCTGAGTGTAAATCGGGTGCTAAAGCACACCGGGTAGTAGCCATAGCCATTGTTGTAAACTGACCCAGGGGCGGTTTTAAGAGTTAATGGCCCAAATTCATTGTGGGGTTGCCAGCCTAACAAGGTGGTAAAAAGTTTGTTTATGAGGGGGCCGGCTTCAAGGCGTTCAAAAGCTCCGGCCGTGGTCTCTCTTGCACAACGCACCACAACAACCAACAGCCACTGTTGATCTATCACCTGTTCTTGCCCAGCCCCCATGAAAGGCTCCTGTCCATCATAAATAAGATAGAGTGCGGGGGTAGGGCCGGGATGGTTAAACAGCTCTTTTAAGCTGCGTCCAGTGCTGATTAATTTAAAATCATTTCCCAAGCTTTGCAGTTGATTGAGAATCAAGCTTTCAGCAGCAAAATAGTTGCTCATGATTGATAGTTCCGGGGTGTGATAAACCCCTGTAACAAGGTGTTGTCAAAAATACGCTCTCTATTCTCAAAATCTGCCAGACCAACTCCAACTTGGCCTTGGCTAGTCGTGTTGAGATTGAGATCAGCTCGGTTGTTGGCTAAATCTCTCAGCCAGCCCAGTGTGTGTTCATAACGTTTTTCCACCTCTTGGGGTACGGCATCGTCATAGAGCAGTCGTCGCGCCATTGCCCCGCAGGAGCGGGGCAGAGGACTGCCCTGCACGACTGTATCGGTTATGGGTAGTTCATAACGCCGAGAAATATAGGATTCAATCAAGAGGGTAGCCTCGCTAAGTGCAGCCGTAATACGTTCTAAAGCTTTATCAGCAGATGCAATCTCCTCTAGAGAAAAAGCGTCTCGGTTGCCCCCTTCAATTGTCAGACGCATAAGTTGGGCTGGCACAACCACAAGATCGTCCGGGGTGGCTGTTTGTGCCAGCTCTTTTGCGCCATACCATTGCAGGAGATTTTGCGGTGTGGCATAACTCATGGGCTGTTTTCCTCCATCCATTGTTGCCAAATTTGGTCTCTCTCATTTGCTGAAACTCGACGACCAACAATGGCAGCAAGAGTCTCGGTTCGGGGCCGTCCATTTTTCAGCCATAAAGATTGGTCTTTAACATCTAACCCTCTTATGGCTTTATTGATATCCGTTTCAACAGCCTGTTTAGGATCTTCGCTAACAAGCGTAATCTCCTTTTTAGAAACCGATTTTTCCTCTATAGCAGCAGCCCACAACAGGGCTGCTGCTTGTTGTTGTGTCATCTCCACCACTGCACCAGGTAAAAAAATCTCACCGTTGTGGCGCAGTGGTGAAAGTACATTATACTGTGGCATCTGCCTTAAGCCGGATTCTGGATGAGATAGCCGGAGAGAATGCCTGTTAAGACTGGTACTCGTTCGTAAGAGACCGGAAAGATCCAGCTTTTAGCATTGTTTTCGTAGTAGGGTTTTTCAACCAGAGGATAACCATCCATGGTATATGTATAGCCAAAAGATGGGTCTTCCATACCGGAAGGTGCAGTTGGAACATAAGCTAAAATAGCGTTGTTGCCCCAGATATCGATATCGTTACCGTCATCATCAAAAGCAACCGCCTTACCTACCACCACCTGCTCTAAATCCAATAGAGATGCGAGCATTTCTGGTGTAACGGACTCCCGGCTGGTGTATTTAAAACGGTCGATAATGGATTGATGATTTTTCAGGGCATTAAACCCTTGGGCAGAGAGCAGCAATGTGTTGGGATAGATGCCAACAGAGGTGCGAATGGCCTCTTTGCCAGTATTGATATCTTGGGTAGGGTCGGATGCGCCATCGCTCCACTGATCTGTACCTGAAAGAGTCACTTTATGGTCGGAATCATAGTTGGCAGCATTGGTTGCTAGCTGCGCTTGGTCATATTCCAAGGTTAAAGATAGCGCGCGCAATGTGCTGTTGACAGAGCGGCCACCAAGATCGATACCAGGAATTTGAGCAGCATCACGGAGGTATTCCCGTGGTACCTGACCCTCTAGGGCATCTTGCACCAAAGCAAAACTTTTACCCAGATAGCCAAAACGAATCCGTTTGGTAGCACTGCCAGGGGCACGACGGGATTGATATAGTTTAAAGCTCTCTTTGCCAAACTCTAAAATTTGGCCACCAGAGACCGAAACCGGAACTTTGGGAAACAAGGTGTGGCCCACATGCTCAACATGGCGATAACCTTGGGCAATTTCGGTAAGAACCGGGTCAATAACCCGAACTTGACTGGACGACATAGGCATAACTATTTTTCCTTTTTATGAATGTTGAATTAATTAGCGACGCAGGAGTACTTCGATCATTTTTCCTGCGGCGGAGGCAGCTTGTAGAGCATCGGCGATGACAAAATCTGGTAACTCTGCTCCTTCAAAAATGGCTCCATCGGCAGCAGTACTGGTGACAGGTGTAGCACCTGTTCCGATTCCCAAAGCTGTGGCAGGTATTACCCGTCCTTGGTTGTCGGTAATGAGAGAGTCGCCAATGCTAATGGCAGCACCGGTTTCCATGATTGCTGTACCGTTGGTGACTACAGCAACTCCACTGCCGGATTCGGCAGCGGTTACAGTCGCTCCCATAGCTTTTTGGCCTTGGGTTGTGGCTTGAGCGCCGTCAAAACCGATGGCTCGGCTGGCAGTTACAGCACCGTTGGCGATTAGGGTTAAAGTTAAAACAGAAATATTTTGTTGGCTCATTTTGTTGGTCCCTATATAAAATGATTGGTTATTTGTTGACGCTCAAAGCTGCTGTGAGATAGTCGATTTCGTGGCTTTTGGCGTAGGCGAGAATTTTG
>JADFYX010000086.1 GCA_015232795.1 Magnetococcales bacterium | reverse complement strand
ATCCCCGGCCGGGTGAAATTGGCCGTAAACTCAGCGGCATCAAAGATGTCAAAGGGGTGCCGCTCTTTGAAACCATGCGTGCTGCTGCTGATTCCGACGAACAGAATGGAGGGTTCAGCACCCATTGGTGGAACCGCTTGAACCACATAGAGGCCTCCGAAAAGCTTGTGCTTACTAAATGGTATCGACCGTGGAAAGTGGTTATTGGGACTGGGGCCTATATTGATGAAATTGAGTTTTCTGCCAAAGAGAGACGGAAATTGTTGGAAAAAGAGTTGCAGAGCCATCTTGAAAACATGGGTCTGGGTGAGAGTGGGCAATTTTTCCTGGTTGATGCCAAGGGAACCGTTCTATCCCATCCAGATAAGGGGATGAAGTCATCTAACTGGTGGGAAACACTGGATCCTGTGAGTAGTCAGCCCATATTTACCCTTGTTAAAAAAGCGGCTTCATCCAGTAAGCCAGTCCAATTTGATTGGGCGGTATCCGGGAGTGGTTCTGGTAATAAGAACGTCCGAAAGGTGGTCTGGGCCAGACATTTAAAATCTCAGGATTTCAATTGGCATGTGGGGTTGATGATTGATGAAGAGGAAACCCACAGGGCTTCGAACAAGATTGGTCAACAGATCATCTTCATCTCAGTCGGCTTTCTGCTTATTGCAGGGATTCTGGCCTATATGTTCCTCTGGCATTTGGTCAATCCCATCAAACTTATGGCAGGTTTTGCCAAACAAGTAACCGATGGTGATCTGGATGCCCGCTCCACTGTTGAACGCAATGATGAGTTGGGAGTGTTATCAAACGGATTCAATACCATGGTTGCCCAACTCCAGGATCATATCGCCACCTTGGATAAAAAGGTCCAAGAGCGAACCTCTGAGTTGAACGAAGCCAAAACCGAGATGGAGGAAGATCTTAAACTGAGTGCCAAGATGCAAAACAGCCTGCGGGAAGCGGTCACTTCCAGACGGTTTCTCCTGGAAGTTGCCAATCAGCCTTTTCGGGGCTGGGTGGGGGGGGATGGAGTCAGTTTTCATAAGGCGGATAATGGTGACTATTGGCTGCGGGTATCCGACGGCACCGGTCATGGCTCCAGTGGTGGTACCGCTGAAATTGTCGATAGCCTGCTCTTCTCGGAGATTATCAAACAGGCCAAGGGGGTCAAAGAGGCTATGCAACTGTTGGTAGAGACCTTCAATAACCGCTTTCCTCTAGCCAATCTCACCTATGCCTATTTTCTGGCCAAAATCAGCCCTGATGGTCAGGTGGAATATGTCAATGCCCGACAATTGGCACTGCATCTATCTGGATTGTCTCAGGTTGATACCCTTGCCAGTCAGCCGCTGGTGATCGGTCATCAAGAGGATTCTGACTCCCTGAAGCCCCAAACTTTAATGTTGAATCCCAAGGATTCCCTGCTGATTTCCACAGACGGCATCTTTGAGGCTCAAAGCTGGAACGAACGCCGAAAGAAGCTGACCATTGTCGGTAAGAAAGCGATTGTCCAACGGGCCAGTATGAGCCCAGTGCCCCTTTTGGCTGAAATCAAGAATATGCCGGGATTTGTGCAAAACGATGACATCTTGATGGTGAAACTTACACGGCTTAACTAACCCAAGATTCGGCAGTTGTATGCACGCACCTGGCACAACCTTTTGATTCACCTGGCAAATCAGAACAAAGTCTCATCACCAATAAGGCGACTTCGATTTGTTCTGATTCACCAGATAAACCAATATGTTGTACCATGCACGTACTTTCAACTGCCGAATCCAGGCTAATGGAAGAAATGAAACAGAAACAAAAGGACATGCCCATGACACTCTCAAGCTCAACCAACCCCCTTCACACTATGAGCGTGGAGGAGATTGATAACCTTTTTGAAAATGTAAGCGTAAGCCAAACCTGGCAATGGAAGGAGTCAACCTTTGCTGATACCGGACAGGGAAAGGATTATCTGGATGAGACGGAGATTGGCGCGAGAAATTTTTTACGCAACTCGGCCGATTATCACGTCATCCCGAAAAAATTACTGCGCCGGTCAAAAACAGCTCTTTCTGAAATAATGAGCAACGTCGATAAACATCTAAAAGGTGGGCGGAAATTTATCTCTATCACCATCGGCTACATCCCTTATGAAGACAAACCAGCCATCATAATCTGCCTTAAGAATTCAGCCAATGAGCGTCATTATAAACGGTGCAAAGAGGCCATTAAACAGTCACGGAAAGCCATAGAGAATAGCAAAGAAGAGTTGAATGCTTTGAGTGACCGATTGATGGAAAATCCCAATCCAGGCGGTTTGGGGTTTTGGAATCTGATCACCCAGATTCGAGCTGAGGTGGCCTGCGATTATAATGCAGAGAGAGATATATTAAGAACTACTTGTTTATTGAGAGGTTAAGTCATGAATAAAGCGTATTCAATCCAGGGGTGCGACATCACAGTCAGTGATGGTAACAGAGTTACATTTTCCGGCATCCTATTGCGCACCAAACAACTGGAAGAGCTGGAAAAGGCTTTGAGGGAAATCTTGGAGTTGACCCAGAGTGTCGACCATCTGATTTTGGATTTTGTTGAGTGCGAAGAGTGTATCTCCATGTTGCTCAAGCCGGTTCTCATATGGGTCAAAGAGGTGGTCAATAGAAGTAAATCTTTAACCCTCCACGTGGGCAGCGAAGATGATGAACTGCTGCCCTGGCACGAGACTATTGTAGATCGAATCGAATATTTTAACAGCAGTCAAGTGCCGGTAACCATCGAGAAGCAAGAGCTGTAAACCCACAAGCAAAGAATTCTCATTTTTTCGTACCGAAGTGGTGATCAAGTTTTAGGATAACTCTAGTTAAACACTATTAATAAAAGGAGAAAGTTTTGAAAAGATCATTTTCAGGTTTTTGTGCTATAGCCATTGTTGGGGTATTCATCGGGGCAGGAGCGGCACATTCCGGCGAACAGGGACATTATGTTCACGGCGTCGAGGGTTTGAAGGCCGCCAGCGTGCCACCACCGGGTTATTATGTGCGGTGGTATAATGCCCTCTATACTGCGAATAAATTGGCCGACCAGAATGGAGATGCATCAAACGTTGGTCTTGATTTGGAGGTCTTTGCCACGGTTCCAAGATTTGTCTGGATAACCAATAAAAAAATATTGGGTGCGGATTATGGCATGAATCTGATTGTCCCATTCATCAACACTGATATCCAAATAACCGCTGCCGGAGTCAATCAACAAAGTTTCGCCATGGGGGATATTTTTGTCGAACCGCTGCTGCTAGCCTGGCACGGTAAACAGTGGGATGCTGCCTTTGGTCTTGGATGGAACCTACCTATTGGAGAGTACTCCACCGCCGACTCCTCTTCCGCTGGCAAAGATTTCTATACCACCATGTTCTCTTTTGGCGGAACCTGGTATCCCGATGCCAAGAAAGAGTGGTCTGTCACGATGCTGAACCGTTATGAGATTCACTCCAAAAAAGATCAGACCGATGCGAAGCTGGGTGATGACTACCACTTTGAATGGGCGGTGGGAAAAAAGGTCTCCCCTACTTGGGAATTGGGGCTAGCCGGGTATGCCCAGTGGCAGGTAAATGATGATGAGGGCAGTGCGATTACCTATGATAAAACCGTCCATGATCAGGTTTTTGCGGTTGGTCCGGAAGCCTCTGTATTTATTCCCCAACTGACGACGTTCGTCTCTTTGCGCAGTCTCTGGGAGTTTGGTGCCGTAGACAGGTCAGAAGGAAATATCACTGTTCTCACCTTTACCAAACCATTTTGAAAAGTTGGGAAGTCTTTTTCATGATTCACCATAGAGAGTGTCAGGAGAGATAAATGTCTTCACGATCAAGTATTGGTTTTAGTGAAAATACCGAGTCCCACGCAGCCGGGGCGGAGGCGGCCAGGGCCGCATTGGAACAGTTGCAAGGGGAGAAAGTCACCGTTGCCATGTTATTTGCTACCTTCCGGTATGTGCCGGAAACATTGGCTGAAGGGGTGAAATCGGTAATTGGCGATAATATTCCACTTATTGGTGGCTGTTCGGTGGGGGTGATTACCTCCGAAGGGTTGGGTTATGACGGTTATCAGGTGGGTGTCGCTTTGTTGGTTTTGGAGTCTGGCAAGGTTGACCTTTTACAAGCTGAAGGGCTTTCCGATGGAGAGTTTGAATGTGGAGCGGATCTGGCTCAACAGATTACCCAACAGGTATCTGATGAGGAGAAGAGTTGCCTGATGTTTTATGATGCGGTCAGTCAGTCCAATGATAAACTCCAGTTGAATATGGCGGTTCCTCTGCTGGAAGGACTTTCCAAACATATGGACGGGAAAGCATGGCAGAAGTTGGTGGGAGCCGGACTTCTGGCGGACCGTGGTTGTCAAGCCACATACCAATGGCTGAATAATGATGTCAAACAGGGGACGGCATCGGCACTGGTCTTTTCGCAAGGGATCAGCATGAATACCACGGTTCTGCACGGATGTCGTCCCATGGGCGATTATCTCACCATTACCAAAGCCCAAGGGCCGGAAATTTTGGAGATTGACGGTCGACCAGCCCTTGAGTTGGTGGGGGAAATGTTGGATATGCCTTATGAGGATCATTGGAAAGACTTTGGATTTTTTGTGACGCTAGGGGTTAACCATGGGGAAAAATATGGCGAGGTTAAAGATGAAAACTATCAAAACCGCCTCTGTATGCGAGCAGAATTAGCTAACAAATCATTGGTGATGTTTGACCCTGATCTACAGGCGGGCAGCGAGGTGCAGTTGATGCGCCGTGCTGTCGGTTATTCATATATCTCTGAACGGATAGATGAGTTGTTTAACTCTATCGAATCCGGTAAAAAGCCTTTTTTCGCCTTTTATATAGATTGCGCGGGTCGGGCAGCAGATTCCAGAGGTGTGGATGAGGAGGAGGCAGAAACGGTTGTTGAGGCGATAGATGGCAGGGTTCCACTTCTAGGGCTATACAGCGGTTTGGAGATCGGACAGATCGCAGGTCAACCACGGAATTTGAACTATACCGGCGTTTTAACGGTATTTTCAGAATAGGTCGTGGATTGAGAAGAAAGAGGTGGGTAGCTGGAAAGATCCCTTGATTTACCTTCGAAAAATGTCAGCACCATAATGCCAATGGACGGGGGTGCTCTATTTTTTCGAGAAACAGGGGCTCGACAGGGACTCTATCTGTCTACCCACTTCTTAACTCCTGAATCTAATATTGAATAAAGGGTTTTTCTTATGGGAACGAATTCTTCATCCATGACGCTTGCCGATTATCAGGCCAAAATAGAGGAGTTGGAAAAAAAGAGCACCTATTTTAAATTACAGGCCAATGAGCTACTAAAAGTCAATATGAACAATGATGCCGTCATCTCCTCAAACCAAATTAAGCTCAAGCAAAAGGAGCGGGCCTTTCAACTCTTATCCACCTTGCAATCCAACTCCGGTCTGCAAGAGGAGCCAGGTGATATTATCGATCGGGTCTTGAAAACCCTTCAAGCCCAGATGAAAATGACCCGATCCATTTTTTTTCTTCGGCAGCAGCCTGACTCCCCATCCATGATACCCATTAATTGGCTCGGATATCATGGAGAAGAGGCCCATAGACTGACAGAGACCCCCTTTCCCAAAAATAGCACGATCAACCGGTTGGGTGATTTTATGCTCTCCACCAAAAAGAGTCCTATTGAAGAGGAGGGTCTGGCCAAGCTTTTTTTTGAGCAGTTCGGTATCCGTTTTTTTATCTGTGTGCCAGTGGTTCTTCATAATCAGATTTCAGGAATCTTGTTAACCAGCCGGGTCAAGGAGGCTAAACCGTTTTACCCGGTTTTGAATGAGGGGGATGTGGAGACACTGAAGTCCATATCCAGCTTTCTGGCCATGACCTTGGAAAACCGGGATCTTTACTCCAACCTGGAACAGAAGGTGGAGGAACGTACTCTTGAACTGTCTGAAAAGTCACAGGCTTTGGAAGAGGCCAGGGCGGAGATGGAAGAGGATTTGAAGCTCAGTGCACAAATGCAAATGAGTCTTCAAGGGGTTGTGGACTCGGACCTTTTTATGCTGGAGATTGCCAACCTGCCTTATCGGGGCTGGGTGGGAGGGGATGGGGTTAGCTTTTGTCAGTCGGAAAATGGCGATTATTGGTTGCGAGTATCCGATGGTACCGGCCATGGTTCCAGTGGTGGTACCGCAGAAATTGTCGATAATCTTCTTTTTACCGAGGTGGTCAAACGTTCAAAAAATGTCAAACAGGCCATGCAGCTTTTAGTTGAGACCATTAATGACCGTTTTCCCAATGCTAATTTGACCTATGCCTACTTCCTAGCCAAAATCAGTTCAGATGGTCAAGTGGAGTATATCAACGCTCGGCAACTGGCACTACATTTGTCGGGACCATCAAAGGTTGAAACTCTCGTCAGTCAACCACTAATCATTGGTCATAGGGAGGACTCTGATCTATTGGAACCTCACACGCTGACTCTGAATCACTTGGATTCTATAATGATTGCCACTGACGGCATCTTTGAGGCCAGAAGCTGGAATGAGCGTCGCAATAAACTGACTATTGTCGGTAAACAAGCTGTTGTCAAACTGGCAAATTTGGCACCAATGGCTCTGTTGGAGCAAATCAAAGAGATGGAAGAGTTTGAGCAGAACGATGATATTCTGCTGGTAAAACTAACTCGCAATAAATAGTTGGGTTTAAAAAAAACAACATCAAAGCACTCCCTTTCAGTATCCATGTAGCACCGCACTGAACTACCAGCGGATTAGGGCAGAGCCCCAGGTGAAGCCGCCACCAAATGCTTCTAGGAGGATTAATTGTCCGGGTTGGATGCGACCATCACGCACTGCTGTATCTAGTGCTATTGGTACACTTGCTGCTGATGTGTTGCCGTGTTTTTCTATGGTGAGAATCACCCGGTCAAGGTCCATTTTTAGCCGTTTTGCGGTGCTGTTTATAATGCGGATGTTGGCTTGATGGGGGACTAGCCAGTCTAGCTGTTCCCGTTTTAGGTTGTTGACTTCCAGTGTTTCATCAACAATCTGGCCTAAAGCTTTGACTGCCTGTTTAAAAACTTCGTTACCTTGCATGGTGAGAAAACCCAAACCGGGGCGATTATCACCCTCTGGTGGGCCAGCGGATATACCACCAGATGTCTGTAAAAGTTTTAGGTAGGAGCCTTCCGAGTGTATATGGGTGGAGATAAGCTGGGGTCCGTTTTCTTCTTTTTTGCTGGCTTCTAAAATTACCGCACCGGCTCCATCGCCAAACAAAATACAGGTGCCACGGTCGGTCCAGTCCATAATTCTAGACATAGTCTCGGCACCAATAACCAAGGCACGCCGGGCCATGCCTGCGCGTATGTAGGCATCAGCCGTTGATAGCGCAAACATAAAACCACTACAGGCAGCGGTAACATCAAAAGCTGGAAATTTTGTGGCTGCTATACCTAGTTTATGCTGCACTATGGTTGCTGTGGCAGGAAAGGTAAAATCCCCTGAACATGTACCCATGATAATTAAATCGATAGTTGCAGCATCAATGCCTGCTGCTTCTATAGCTTTTTTGGCTGCTACTGTTGCAAGGTCAGAAGTTAGTTCTCCTTCGGCAGCAATACGCCGTTCTCGAATTCCTGTCCGGCTAAAAATCCACTCATCACTGGTATCTACCATCTTGGCAAGATCAATGTTGGTTAACCGTTTTTCTGGCAGATAGGAGCCAGTACCAATTATTTTTGGAATTATCTGTGACATCAGGCAAGGTTTCTCTGAATTTTGTCATTTACTTGACCAACTACTAAATCAACTGCCATCTGGGTGGCGTGAGCAAAGGCAAAGCCATCAGCACCACCGTGACTTTTAACCACAACGCCATTTAAGCCAAGCAACATAGCACCGTTATAGGCACGGGGGTCAAATCTGTCACGAAACTCTCTTAGAGTAGGACGAGCTATTAGATAACGCAGTTTTGATAGCCAAGATTTGCTAAATGACTCTTTTAAAAAATAGGTCAACATTTTAGCTACACCTTCAGTAGTTTTAAGGCTTACATTGCCAACAAAACCGTCACAAACTACCACATCAACATTTCCAAGAAATATATCAGTTGCCTCAACATTGCCGATAAATTTATTTCCTTCGATTTTTTTCAGCCGTTCTCCAGCCTCTTTTACCACTTCGTTGCCTTTAACATCTTCTGAACCAATATTTAAAAGGCCGATACGAGGGTTTGATAGCTCTTCAACTGCTGTGGCATAAACCTCACCCATAATGGCAAACTGACATAAATTGTCAGCGTCGCAATCTACATTAGCCCCTAAATCCAGCATAAGTGTCTGTCCGGTAATGGAAGGTATGTTAGAAGCCATAGCTGGGCGATCAATACCAGGGAGCATTTTTAATACAAAGCGAGCTATTGCCATTAAAGCACCAGAGTTACCAGCAGAGACAAAAGCATCTACTTCTTTGGATTTAACCATGTTGCAGCCCACTCGCATTGATGAGTCTTTCTTTTTTCTGAGAGCAAGAGCAGGGGGTTCACCCATTTCAACTACTTGTGATGCTCCTTGTATACTAATTTGCTTGCCATCATAAGACAGCAGTTCCAACTCCTTACGAATTTTATCCTCTAGTCCCACAAGAATAAACTTAACGTCAGGGTTTCTTTTGCAAGCTTTTATAGCACCATCTACAACGGAGGCTGGGGCGTTATCTCCCCCCATTGCGTCTAAAGCGATTCTAATTGTCACAAAAAAGGCGATCCTTCTTTTTGGGCAGGATAAGGGGGTTACAAAAACTATCTATAACTCCCTGATATCAACTTTAGTCCTCTACCTCTACTACCTCACGGCCATCATACCAACCACATTTTGGACATACCCGATGAGGCATAACAGCCTCTTGGCAGTTTGAGCAACTAGCAAGTTGTGGGATTTTTAGGGCATTATGAGCCCGGCGTGCGCCACGACGAGCAGAGGAAATTTTCTTTTTTGGTACAGCCATCTTACTTCTCCTAAATAAACATCACACTAATAATTAATTTTTTCAATCTAGTTTTATCTTACCCAATATTGCAAATGGGTTGATTTTTTCTTCTTCCAAACAGTCGCAAGATGTAAGATTTTTATCTACACCACAACTCTGGCAAAGACCTGAACAATCTTTGTCACACAGTGGTATCATGGGGAGAATCAGTATAAAT
>JADFYX010000085.1 GCA_015232795.1 Magnetococcales bacterium | reverse complement strand
TTTGGCACGTTTCGACATGGTGCGGGGGGTGAATTTGGGGCGTTCGCAGTAGGGTTTCATTTTTTCACAAGCTCTCAAAAGTGATCAAACAAAAATCTCTTACAGGTATCTGCACAATGTTTAAAATGTTTCACTCACTCTCCTCTTTTTTTTCGGGTTTGTCATCAAAATTGAGCCGTTCTCTTTCTAAAACCGGACGTTTGAGCATTCGGGTGTGGATAAAACCAACGTATTCACCCAATATGCCTAAAAACACTAGCAAAACCCCATTAAAGAAAAATTGCCCTATTACTATAGGGGCTAAACCCAACTGAAAATTATCCCAATATATCAATTTATATACAAGATAAATCAAAGCAATAATAAAGAATATTATTGCCAAAACAAAACCTGTCATTGTTATCAAGCGAAGGGGAACCTTTGATGTGCTGGTTATCCCCAGCATGGCAAAATCAAACAAGGTGAAAAAATTGTTGCGTGAAATACCAGACCTACGTTTTTTTTGGGTATATTCAATTCTTACTTGGTTAAAGCCAATTTCTGAAAGCATACCTCGTGAATAGGGATATGGATCATCCATTTCCCTGAAGATATCGACTATTTTTTTATCATACAGTCCATAGCCTGTGAAATTTTTTATAACTCCAACCTCAGAGATTGCCTCCACCAAACTATAGTAAAAACCTCTAATTATCTCCATTGTTGCCGATGCTTCAGTATTTGTACGCACGGCAAGAACAATCTCGTTGCCTGCCTCCCATTTGGCTACCATTTCTGGGATCAACTCTGGAGGGTCTTGAAAATCAGATACCAGACAGATGACACAATCACCAGAAGATTGCACCATGGCATGATACGGAGAACGAATATGACCATAATTTCGTGAGTTTAATATCACCTTTACCTGAGGATCGGCAGAGGCCAACGCCCGCAATATCTCAACTGTACCATCAGTAGAGTTGTTATCGGCAAAGATAAATTCGCTATCATATTTTGGCAGATCAGCACAAATTTTCTTCACTGTCTGATACATGGGACCAATATTTTTTACTTCGTTAAAGCTGGGGATAACGATGGAAATCTTTTTTTTGCGCTTCATAACTCTATTATCTCAAGATACTAGGACATTAATAGCTAACTGAGCATGATATCAGCCACAGATGGATTGTCCAAGTAAATCATGGTTTTTTTATGTTAATATTAACAATTAAGTATGTATGTTCAAAGCAACAAATACTTAAATGGTGTAGTATGAAAAATAGCGTAGTCTGAATAATATATCGCTTTTTACGGTTTGTTTTTGTGCGGCTTTGGGTGTCTAAGTGATGAAAAAAATTGATGTTGTTGCTGCTGTTATAATAAACGATAATCAAGTTCTTTGTGTTCAGAGGGCCTTTAGCAAATATGAGTATATCTCTAATAAATATGAGTTCCCCGGTGGAAAAGTCGAAGCCAATGAAAGCGAAAAAGATGCTTTAAAAAGAGAAGTACAAGAGGAACTTTCATTAAATATTAAGGTTGGCGCAAAATTTATAACAGTTAATCATGACTATCCCGATTTTTCCATCTCACTACACACATATCTTTGTGAATGTAAAAATCGGGATATTATTTTGCACGAACATATAGATTTTAAATGGTTAGATATAAAAAACCTAAAAAAATTAGATTGGGCTCAAGCCGATTATCCAATTATTGATAAATTATTGGATTGTGAGCGTCAACTAAATTAATGACTCTTTTACAGGTTTAAGCTTTAAGCCGTTCAATAAAATCTATCTATTTTCAGCAGCTTCAACATATAGTTGGTCCAACAGATTAAACAGATCATCCTTAATTGTACTGAAGAGATTCATTTTTTCTTCTGCGCCAGCTATGTTGCCTTCATTTACTAACTTGACAGCTTCCTTGGCCACTTCATGAACACTCATATGCACCTTGCCTACCTTTGAGTAAATCTCCATCTTGCCAAACTTTTTATTACCTTCTATATCAAACCATTTGCCAAATTCACACTCATGACCACTAGCTACCTGATCCGATTTTAGTTCAGAACGTCCCCGTATTACCCCTTCCAATTTTCCTAACCATCCTAGATGAGCCATTTTGACTTTTTCCACATCAAACGGTTCTGGTGACAAGGTGATGATATTGACAGATTCTTGAAGTTTTTGTCCTGGAATTTCCATAGAATCTATCAGAAGAGAGGCATGATGAACAGCACCACTGACATAACCAGTATTGGTAAGAATCTCCTGTACCATATCATTGGCATTGGAAGTAGATGTAGCAGCTTCTTGGGCAGATTTTGAAACAGACTGAGCAGTAGCGAGTATTTCTCTGCCCTGTTGTGATAAAATTTCCGCAGAGTGAGCCGCTTCAGATGCTGATCTTGCCATCTCCTGAGTGCCCATTGCTGCTTCCAAAGCTGATTTTGCAACATCTTGGGCTGCTAAATTCAACTCTTTAGCATTGTTGGTCACCTCACCAGAGGCAGTTGATACATTATTGATGGAATCTGCAATTTCGTTGATGCTATTGGCTTGTTCATCGACAGAAATTGTAATGTTTGCATTGGAGCGGTCTATCAGAGCGATGCTATCTGTAATTTCCTTGTTAACTACAGAAACTTCATTGGTCCTGTTTTGTATTTCACCGACTTTGTCAGAGATGGTTTTAGCCGCCTCATTGGTTTGTCTAGCCAAACTTTTCACTTCATTAGCCACCACGGCAAATCCTGTACCTGCCTCTCCAGCACCAGCAGCCTCAATAGAAGCATTCAGGGCAAGTATATTTGTCTGATCGGCAATACGCCTGATAATATCGATTACCTGGCCAATCTCTTTGGCAGATAATGCCAGTTCATCCATTACTTTACTGGTTCCTTGGGCTTTCGTATTGGCCTGTTTTGACTCTTTACTAGCTGTTTGGCAACGTTTCCGCACCTCATCCAAAGAGGCTGAAACCTGTTTAACAGCAGTAGCAATAGAACCAACGGATTGATCAACTTGTTCTAAGCTTCTATTAACACCGGATAAATTGGCTGTGATCTCTTCGGCAGCAGAAGCCATGGTAGTAATGTTGGCGCTAGCTTGTTCTGATGAAGATGCTATGATAGTGATGTTGTTTGATAAATCATCTGTTGCAGAAGATATTGTCTCAGCTTGAGAGGTTGTTTCATTAGTGGATTGTTGAATATAAGAGACTAACTCCTTCACCAACACATGATCCTTGGATACCTCTTTAGACAAATGCAGTGTGTGCATAGAGTCGTCATTTAACCCGTTCTTAACCTTTTCCAGATCCCTGATACAGGCTGACATTGAGCGGGTTTGCAGAAAAACCTGCCTGATAACAGATTGGAACTGTCTTACCAAGGCATTGATGTTCGAAACAATAATAAAGCCAATGAGCACTGCTAAAACTGCAGATCCTATTACTGTGTGTAACATATTTTTCAATGATGAGCTCGATTCCTGAGACATCATGAATACAGCTTTGTTCATGGTTTTAAGAAGAGGTATGTTATTTTTCAGAAGGAGATCTTTCATGTCGTTTGGAGCCGCAGACCCAGTCTCCAAACGGTCAAAAGATTTTTTTAGTGGTAGCCATATTGCGGTTACTTTGTCCAGTTGGTTGGCAACCTCAGCCGAAGGATTTCCCACCGCTACGAATTTGGGATTATTTCTGTCCAAGTTTGACGGACCTTTCCCACCACTTTTTAGAGCATCTAATGTTACATCAAAAACCCATACAGATGTTTTTAAGTGATCCAAATTAAGTTTGCTGCTCTGTTCGAAAAACATCAAAAACTCTTTTGTCATGCGTTGCGACAGCATGCGCTGGCGACCTGCTAAGTTTATGGTAATACTATCTTTGCTCATGTTTTCTATTTGGGTATAAACAACACCCAATATAAAAAATATCAGCACGATCAATGAACCATTTGTGATTAACAAGCTGCTCCGAATACGCAGTTTTTTATTTTTTGTTGTATTTGACATCTCGCCCACATTAGCCAATAAAAGTTTTAATAAACATTTGTTTGCCACAGCCTACTATTCTGAGGTTATCATGACAACCCACAAAAGCTATTATTATTAAAAATTGCACCTACGAAATCTGTTCTTAAATTATGCTTGTCCTAGATTCTCCACAAAGAGTTTCAAACTTAACTGTTACGAGTTTTGCACTTCCCTGACTATCAGTAAAATAGTTTAAGCAACATTTTTATTATTTTATGGCTCAACATGTCACTGTTTATAACCAGTTAAGCCATGTTGATTGCTTTTTAAGGAAAATTTTGTTTAATCAAAAATTCTAGATATACCGAATAGCAATATATCTGATAAAAAAGGAACTGTGACGTACAGCAGCGTGCAAGGAGAGTTATAATGAAGAGCTTGGTCTTAAAGGTTGGAAAAAATATTCTACTGTTTGGAGCGTTGGCAATAGGGCTGTCAGCATGTATGGGTAATGTTATTGATCCTACCCTAACTCGTATGCCCACTTATGAGATGCCAAATGCCATTGTTATGCAAGCACCACCTATTATAAATAATCCTTATGGTTATCCAATTGATACAATTTATAACTCTGCAGGAATGCAACCAAACTATGCTGCTTCCCAAAATTCTGGGTATTCTTCTTATAATCCCACACAAATGATGCCACAAGATCATATGGCTACAATGCCTTTGCAATCAAGAGGCTACCATCCCCAACCAGCCCCATATTAAAATCAAATTTACACTGGTAATCGGTGTGTCTACAAACCTTGATTCGGCAATTAGTGGTGCACACGACCAACTGCCGAATCAAGGTTTAAGAGTTGTGGTGGGTTCTTTTAAGGTCTGCAATATATCTAGATGCTTTTCTTAGTTTTTTTGCTAGGATAGGAGGCATTAGTGTAATCATGGCCAAAATAAATATTCTTACACTGAAGCCACCAAATTTATAGGCAGTAATAAGTTCTTTTAAAGCCTCTTGGTGTAAGCCCATATCAATATATATTGATGCCCGCATGCGGTGCCATAGGGCTATGTAGAGACTTAAGCTTGGTAATAAATGTTGTGGGGCTGATTCTTTTAATTTGTATAACTCCTGACCTACAATATCTTGATGTGAGTGTTTAACTGCAAATCTGGGGTTTACTACTTTTGGTGATGTAGGAGAGTTGTAAGTAGATAATATATTGGTGGAATATGCAATCTGATAGCGACAGGCCAATTTAGCCCAGGTAAGAAGATCTTCACCCCTGACAACTCCCAGAGGAAAACCACCAATAGCGGTAATAGCCTCTTTTTTCACCACTATGCTGGATGAGTGTAAAGGAGGGTCAGAGATAGCTGCTAAAGCAAAATAATCGTCAATTATTCCATGCCATAATCCTTGTGGTATACCATTTAATAACGCCTCTTTGCCTCCACCTTCTGGATAAGTTATGATATATTTTGCGCCGTAAACTCCACAATCGGGGTATTTTTGGGTAAGTTGCCACATATTTTCCAAATAACCCGGTTTCCAAAAATCATCGGCATCTAATAATGCAATTAGATCTGTCACAGAAGCTTTTACACCTAAGTTTCTCGCTGCGGATACCCCTTGGTTTGTCTGGTGTAATATTTTGATTCTACTATCTTGTATGGCGCGTACCTTATCGACTCCCATGTCAGTAGATCCATCATCTACAACAATTAACTCCCATTTAGAAAATGATTGGGAAATAACTGATTTAATGGTATTTGCGATAAGATCTTCTTGATTGAAAAGAGGAATGACAACCGAAATAACTGGTCTGTTTTGCTGTTTTTGCTTAACTGTAGACATTACAATATCCAGATACTTTTGGTTGATATGTATTTGTGGACTTTGTGGCTTATAAATACTAGAATGTTATCTGTTTTTCTTAATCAATAGAAGTGATTTTATTACAAGCTCCGAGGCTGAGGATTGATAAAAATATGGGTAAAGTTACCTCTTCTGATTTTGGGTCTCCTCGTCATCCGGTAATTGACAGAAAGACACCGGGAGAGTATCTACAGATAATTCGTAACAGAATCTGGAGCATCATCACCTTGATGGTAACATCTGGGATTCTTGTTATTATACTTGTCTCTTCTATGACGCCAATTTACAAAGCCACCGCTACCCTTCAGATCGAACCTAAAGTCAGCCAATTTTCCTCGGTAAAAGATATCTATGGTGAAAGAGCGGTATCCAGCGAATATTTTAATACCCAGTTAGCGGTATTAAAATCGCGTATGCTTACCCATCAGGTTGCACTGTATTTAGGGCTTGACAGACAGCTACCAAAATCTAACCCCAAAGCAACATCTAAGTGGATGAACTATGTTCCAGATTTGATTTCTGAACCTCTTCAACTGTTTTTGCAACAGCTAAATATTAAACCACAGCCTAAGCCAAACCCAAAATTTGCTGCGGTCCGCACCAAAGACCGCCTTATAAATATGGTAAAAGGTGGTTTAATGATTAATCCGGTTAGGTTTAGCCAGTTGATTGAGATTAGTTATGAATCCCCTGATCCTGAAATGGCAGCAAAAATTCCCAATACATTAGCAACGGTCTATATTAGCAGTGGCTTTGCAGATCGCAAAGAGAGTACCTCTAAAACCTCTGTTTGGTTCTCTTCACGTTTGGAGACGTTAAGAAAAAATCTGCAAATTTCAGAAAATAAACTACAAAAATTTCTCGAGCGAAATAATCGTATATCCAGCCAAAGCGTTGATAACGTAACATCAGAGGATTTTAATAGTGTAAACTCCAAAATGCAGAGTGCCAGTTATCAATTGGCAGAAATAAGTGCCATATACAAACAGTTACAAGAGGCGCAAAAAAAATCCTTAGAAGCCCTTCTGGCTATTCCTGAGATTATGGCAGATGGAACGGTTCAGGGGCATCGTCTGATATGGTCAAAGCAGACCCTATTGGTTGCCAAATTGAAGCAGCGTTATGGTCCACTACATCCTAAAATGATATCAGCAGTTACTGCCCAGACTGTAACAAAAGAGAATTTAATTCGGCAGGTAAATACAAAAATAAAATCTATAAAAAACAGATATGAACTTGCTAAAAAGAATTTCGACACACTTAAATCAGATCAGCAAAAGGCAAAAGGTGAACTTATTCTTTCCAACAGGAAAAATTCAACTCTTTCCCAATTGAAATCTGAAGTAGCGGCCAACCAAGCACTGTACAATCAATTTCTTGCCCGTGTAAAAGAGAGTGCAGCAGTGGGTGATGTGCAGTCTGATGATAATCGGGTGGTAAATGCGCGATTAATTGATCCTGCTGATATTCCCCTATATTCCAGTAAACCAAATAAAAAGCGGATTGTTATCATATCCATGATCATCGTTTTTGTGTTTGGGGTCTTTCTTGCGGTATTAATAGATCTTTTTGATAATACCTTAAAATCTGAAAAAGATGTCGAGAGACATTTTCAACTACCTGTTTTAGGAACTTTGCCTCTGGTGTCAATAAAAAAACAGCGGTTGCAAGGCAGTGAACCAGATTGGATGTTAAAGGGGGAAAATAATATCCATTTTGCCGAGGCCATACGTACTTTACGTACCGCAATTTTACTATCAGAGGTAGATCGAACCAATCGAATAGTTGCTATAACCTCCACACTAGCAAAGGAGGGAAAAAGTACGGTAGCTTTGAATTTTGCCTTCTCTTTAAGCCCTATGGAGAAGGTTTTACTAATAGACTGTGATCTGCGTCGCCCCTCTATTGCAAATTTACTCAAGATCAAAAAAGGTGCTCCAGGACTATCCAACGTAATAAGTAACATGTCTGATGTAGAATCTTGTTTTGTCTATTTAAAAGATTCCCAACTGACTGTTCTACCAGCAGGTGATCTGCCTCCAAACCCTCAGGAACTACTCTCGTCCGAGCGGTTTAAAAAACTGATAAAATCTTTATCAAACAGTTTTGATAGAATAATTATTGACTGTGCTCCCAGCCAGTTTATTAGCGATAGTTTTCTTGTTGGCTCTATAGCTGATGCTATGATATATATCTGCCAACTGGAATCTACCCCAATTCCCCTCATAAAGGAGACCATTTTTCGTCTTCAACAATCTAAAATTCCAATCACAGGGATTGTTCTCAATAAAGATACAGCAAAAAGTAAAAAATATTATTATTCAAAAGAGTATGGGTATCTGGGAGAGGGGGCAACTTGAGCCGGTGTGCATATAAAAATACAAATTCATAAGCTTTTATCCTAGAGCAGAAACCCACCACTGCCTATTTTGTTCATAACCTAGCTTAACCAACTCCCTGCCAGCATAATTATCAAAAATTTCTCCTGTCTTGTGGGTAAAAAAGTTACGATAATCACCTACAATCCCCTTGCGCATAAAACTATCTTTTTTTTCTTCACCTGGTTGGCGACCAGACTGCTTGGTGAATGAGAAGATATCTGCAATATTTTGAGCTTGATCGTAACCAAGCTCTTTTCCTCCTAATTCAAGACATATCCTTGTTAACTCTCCGGGGGTATCTTTAAGAATATCTTCATACTTTACATATGTGACACCGGGCTTATCATGCCAGTGATTAACAAAATCTGACCATGTAAACCCTAAATGCGAACGTGAGCTAAAGGCGTATTCAATAAAATCTGGCAGGTTTTTTTTAACATCTTGATAATTGCTAAAAGCTAGATCACGGCGAACCAATTTTACCAACCTGCGGTTATTTAGTTCATTTTCAAATAAACAGTGATGATACCAAGATACCATAACATCGCGTCCATCCCGCCACACCACCAAGGTTTGCCGCATCCCCCAGCCTTTTAGATAATGCCCATGCATAATACAAGAGCCAAACTTGGGAAAACAGTTGCGAGGAAAAGGGATTTCAAGTCCACGACCTACCATCTCACCAATCCAACTACCACCAGATTTTGGAAACTCATTTACAGTATAAAGATTTAATATGGAAGGAAGTAGGTGCACCATCCCATACCGCAGCAAAGTATTGCTTTTACTTAGTAATGGATTCATTGAAGCTAGTTCCAATTATAAATTTTGATGGGATACAAGATTGCTACACCGCTTTTTTGGATAAGTTGCTTAACCATCTTTAGGGTTATTAGCAGGCAGGACAAATATGAATTTTGCCCCTTGGTTTGCTTCACTTTCTACCCAAATATTACCCTTGTGGTGTTCTATTATCCGTTGGCAAATTGCCAATCCCAATCCACTTCCTCCCAATAAATTCTC
>JADFYX010000084.1 GCA_015232795.1 Magnetococcales bacterium | reverse complement strand
CCTTGCTGCCACTTTTTATCTGCCCATTGATCTGCCGTGGATCGTCAACAGAGTTGTAGATAAGATACAGCCAAAATTTTTTGTGGTCATGGAGACCGAACTTTGGCCCAATCTGTTTCATGCTCTTGAGAAAAAAAATATACCTGTTATTACCATCAATGGGCGACTATCTCCCAACTCATTTAAAAACTATTCGCGGTTTAGTTTTTTTATGGAAAAATTTTTGCGCCCGGTTAAACTTTTTGCCATGCAATCGGCTATGGATGCCCAACGTATGGAAATAATTGGTGGCGATAGTAAAAAAATCGTCAATACCGGTAATTTAAAATATGATCAAGCTGTAAAAACTGCGCCCCCCCACGAAATGGAGCTACTTGCCCAAAAGCTACCCCATCCCCAAGGCCCGGTTTGGATTGCTGCTAGCACCCACCCCGGAGAAGAAGAGACTGTTTTAGCTGTATTTGCTCGTTTACGTAAAAGTTTCCCTACCTTAAAGTTAATTTTAGTACCCCGTCATCCAGAGCGAGGTGATAAAATTGCTGCGATGATTAAAAATAACAGTCTGGACTTCAAACGCATAATGGAAATACAGGATAGTCCAGAGGTCAGAGAGTGGACACAAGCTATTTTGTTGGTTGATAAGGTGGGTTGGTTAACCAGACTGTATGGTTATGCCGAGGTTGCCTATATTGGTGGCTCTCTTATTCCCCATGGTGGACAAAATATGTTGGAGGCCGCTGCATGGTCTATTCCCCCGGTTTTTGGACCTTCAACTTATAACTTTCAAGAAGCATCCCAACAAATTTTAGAAGCTGGTGGTGGAGTGATGATTAAAGATGAAGATACTCTATACAGCGCTTTAGAGGATCTTCTGAAATCCCCAGAAAAATGTAAAAATATGGGAAAAATAGCCCAACAGGTGGTAGCAGCAAATACTGGTGCGTTAGATAGAACCATGAACGCCATTATAACCACTATAAATGCAGAGTCCCAATGACCACTCCCCTACTCCCTATTTTAGCTGGAGAGCGACCTCCACAGGGTTTTTACGAAAAAACCGTAGTTTGGGCTCTGCAAATAGTAGGAAAGCTATATGGAACAATACAGAGAACCCGAGCCGTGCTCTACAAAAAAGGGCTTTTATCAGCCTACACTGCCCCTTGTCCTATAATTAGTATTGGCAATATCACAGTTGGTGGTACGGGAAAAACTCCTACGGTTATCTGGTTGGCAAAATATTTTCAAAACAAAGGTCGCAAGGTTGGGGTTGTAAGC
Source organism: Magnetococcales bacterium (assembly GCA_015232795.1). Classification (GTDB taxonomy): domain Bacteria; phylum Pseudomonadota; class Magnetococcia; order Magnetococcales; family JADFYX01. Next base: position 7,985 of record JADFYX010000084.1, on the reverse strand, counting down.
CGGGGTTACAGACAACAATCAAAGGCAGATGTAACTATTGTAGCAGATCCCGATAAAATTATAACAACCACTCCCCAAGCAGCAGATGAAGCGGTGCTTATTGCCCAAAAACTGCCAGGTGTAACCGTTATTACTGGTCCTAACAGGTGCAAAACCATTGGGGTGGCTACTCAGCAATATGGTTGTAACCTCATTATAATGGATGATGCATTTCAACATATGCAGGTAAAAAGAGATTTTGATTTGGTTTTGTTGGACTGTAACGCACCATTTAGCAATGGTCATATCCTCCCTGGAGGACTGCTAAGAGAGAATCCTTTGGCCCTTAACCGTTGCGATGGGGTTATAATAACTAGAGCCGACAATCTGCAAAAGCTCAAGCATACCCAGGATTTACTTAGCCAGATTGTCCCCAACAAAAAAAGCTGTGCTGCCCTCCACAAACCTACAAACTGGAGAAAAATATCGCAAACAGGAGCAAAACACCCGGCAACCATGCCCATTGATGGCTTTACAAATATTCCCGTACTAGCTTTTTGTGGTATAGCAAAACCTGAGAGCTTCTACGCAACACTAGATAGACTCGAAATATCTATTATGGATTTTAGCAGTTATAGTGATCATCATATTTTTGACAAAAACAACATAGAACAACTCCTAAAAAAAGCAGCAGCTCTCAATGCCCAAGCACTACTTTGTACAGAAAAAGATGCTGTAAAAATACAAGAAATTTTATCTGATTTACCTATATATGCCCTCGCTATGGAGCTATATTTTCCCAATATTTCCCCTTGGTTGCAAAAACAGTTGGAAGCAATATAGATAACAATGAACAATAGCCTGTAATTTTCAGCAAAAAATTGAAGTTGCAATCTTGGTTATAAGATTAATTTATGTTACAATTAAATATAACAATTTAATCTGTTAATAGTTACTAGCAGACCTTGGGATATTCTTATATATTGCCTGAAAAAGTGAAACACCTTAATGAACAACTCTCTTCCCAAACCTAAATCATCATTTTTTCAGAAACTAAAGGAGTTGATAATCCCTGCTAGCAGGGTAGTAGAAGAAGTTGAGTTAAACCTGGAAAAATTTTTACATGGTCATGAAGTGCGAGTTGTAAATACTGAACACCCCATTCAACTTTTACTTGGTGGTAAAGATGGCTATAAGCTCCATATCTACCCCAATAGCGAAATTATTACCGATGATGATGGCAATAAGACAATTCAATGTTTTATCATTTTTGATCCCAGTAAATTTTACAACCGTATTTCTGGTTTTATCCAGTTAAACCATGGTGATACAATTGTAATTGGCAAAGGTGATGACGAGCAGAACAATATTTTTGATTTTAAAAAAAATGTATCTGATCGCCATATAACCATTGCCCACATCGGCAATGCTCTTATTTTTAAAGACCTTAACACCGATGGCGGCACAATCCTTTCGGGATTGAGTAAACCCCGTGAGATCAGCCGTGTCAAAAACTGGAAAATTAGCAAACTAAGGGCACTTCGCGATATTTATGGTGGTAATATCAAACCCCTCTCCCACTCCCAAGCACTATCTACAATTAAAGAAGTTAATACCATCTTAAAAAATGAAGACTTCCGCCCAAAAGATAGTCGGGGGATGCCAGGAGGTCTTTTGGAATTACCTGAAAATATGACTCCGATTATTGTCGGCGATCTTCATGGTCAGGTAGATAACCTGATAAAAATTCTTAGTGAAAATTCCTTCATAGATGCCATGAAAGATTATGAAGCCTATATGATCGTTCTTGGGGACGCTGTCCATTCAGAAATTGAAGGCGAGATGGATAATTTTGACTCATCTATCCTCATGATGGATCTTATTTGCAAATTAAAAATCAAATTTCCGCAACAGTTTTTTTATATTCGTGGTAATCATGATAGTTTTTCCCCAGATGTTCGTAAAGCTGGGGTACCACAGGGAATTCTATGGGAAAAAGCTATACTAAAAGCAAGGGGACAAGCTTACAAGGAGGAGATGGATATTTTTTATGACTCTCTGCCTTTAATAGCCATTTCAAAAGATTTTGTTGCTTGCCATGCAGCTCCGCCAAAGGCCAAGGCAACAAGAGATCTGCTCATCAATACCCATCAATATCCTGGCTTAATCAGAGAACTACTCTGGAACAGGCTACAACGTTCAAACTATCCGGCAGGTTATGTACGGGGTGATGTAAAAAGGTTTAGAAAGACTCTGGACCTCACAGAAGAGACCCAATTTCTGGTTGCTCATAATCCATTAAGCCCAGATGAGTGTATATGGATGGATGTAGCAAAGATTGAAAACCACCATATTGTCTTTAGTGGTCGAGAGTTTGCTATTGGAATGTTTACTCGTATTGGCAAAAAGTTATTACCGCTAAAGATGCCAACTGAGAAAGTTCTAGATAAGATCAACCATCTACCAAAAATAGAGAGTTAATATAGTTTTCAAACAAAAAAGGCAGTTGGAAAAAAAATTTCCAACTGCCTTTTTTTGATTACATTTCCGAATCTAAGCTCTAAGCTTTAGCTGCTTTTTTTTCTTCATCCTCTTTTTTCTTGCTCTCTTTATCTTTTTTAGAAGAAATTGGTTCAGCAAGAACCCACTTTCCATTATCATCCTTTTTCAGGTCTTGAAATAGAATTTTGGTAATACGATGGTTATCCATCTCCAACACCTTCAAACGGGCAGCATCAAGCTCTACAGTGTCACCAACTGTAGGAATTCGTCCCAGTTTTTTATATACCAAGCCACCCAAGGTGATATAATCATCTGCAACAGGGAATGGGAAGTTAACAACATGCTCTACATCAGAAATACGTACTGAGGCATCAACTTCATACTGACTACCATCTGTCTTCTTGATACGCCGACCATGAGAGGTAAACTCATCTTCATACTCGCCCACAATCTCTTCTAGAATATCCTCTAGGGTAATAACACCCTCAGTGCCACCATATTCATCAATAACAATCGCCATCTGTTGACGAGTAGCTTTAAATTCTCTGAGCAAATGGCTTAAAGATTTGCTGTTAGGCACAATATACGGAGGGTGCATAAACTCACTAACCTTGTGATTTATGGTTTTATTATCACCAGCTTCTGCTACTAGACTCAACACCTCTTTCATAGCAACTATTCCGACAATATGGTCTAAATCACCCTGAAAAACTGGGAAACGGGCATGGCGGGTTTTTTTGAAAAATTTCAATGAATCTGCAAGGGTAGAATCGCTGGAAAGTGCCAGAATATCAGTACGAGGAATCATAGCATCACGTACGGTATGCTCATCTAGATCAAACACACCACGAATCATCTTGGTTTCAGATGCATCAAGGTGTCCCTCATCCTCACTGGCAGTAAGAATCATGCGAATTTCTTCTTCCGACATTGAAAAATGGTTTTCTGAGTGCTCGCTTAAATCACCTTGACCAAATAGCCATAGCAGACCATTTGAAGAGTGATTCATCACCCAAATAATAGGCCGCATGGATACATACATAAAGTTAACAGTCCCAGCAACTGCCATACTCAAGGGTTCAGCTTTGTGGAATGCCAAAACCTTTGGTGCCAACTCTCCGGCAACAACATGTAAAAAAGAGATAATCACAAATGACATGGCGTAAGCAGTTGTGTGAGCTAATTTTTCGGAGCCACCAAAAACAGAAAATAATTTGGTAAAGCTAGGATCGATAATTTCAGTAACAGTTACCATACCCACGGCACCCAAAGCCAAAGATACCAAAGTGATACCAATTTGGGTAACCGAATAGAACCGTTCTGGTTCTTTGTGCAACATCTGTACTTTTTTAGCAGCCCCATTACCCATATCTGCTAACTGTTTAATACGACTGCGGCGGGCAGATGTTATTGCGATTTCAGAGCCAACAAAAAAAGCATTCCCTGCAACCAAGAATAAAATAAGCAGCAACTTTCCAAACAAAACCATTTCCACGTCAAAAATACTCCCATCTAAGTTATTACGGATATTTAACAAATTAAAGACATTCTCGTTTAACCTTTAGAATAAAAAAGGATTTTAAAAATAACATTGTATAAAAACTTAACGGTTATTCTTTAAATATTTCTTAATAAACCAAATTTTTAAGCGACAAATCCCTTAATTGATAAAATTTCCTATTTAGGTGATTTTATTTAATATTTTAAAAGGCAATGTTATTGTCTATGGGGCTTCTATCTCTCTGGCATCATCTATTAACATGACAGGAATATCATCACGGATAGCAAATGCTAAACGGTCAACCCGACAGATTAACTCTGAAGCTTGGGAATCATATTCCAAACTACCCTTGCATTGTGGGCATACTAAAATCTCTAATAACTCTTTATCTATCATCTTTAAGATAACCTTATATCTGTAGGGGTATAACCCGCTTGGGTGAAGAGTTCATGTCCAATAACAGCCCTAAATGGCTGGTCAGTCATCAATATTTTTCCACCAGCTTTTACCAAAGAAGAGACGGCGATGCGGTAGAGTAGTGCTTGCTCAGCCAAGCATAGTAACCCAAAAGGAGGGGGCCACGCCAGTTTTTGCATATTTTTGAGAATATTATTGGTGATAGGAACCAGCCGTTGGGTGTATGGTTGACCACAAGGCTGACACACCACCTGTCCACGACGAATAGAAAAAAAACTCAACTTCTCACTCCCTCCACATCCGGCACACTCGTAGGCTTGCCAGCCATAACCTACCCCACGAATTAAAACCCCAAGGGACAACGCAAGAAGATCTAGTGGTTGGGCACCAGCGTCAAGAAGATCTAATGATGATTCAACTGTATGCATAACTTCATGGCGAGAATCACCTGCAACAGAAAAACGGTATGCCACCTCCAAAAAAACCTGAGCTGCTGCCAAAGCTGTTGCTGTTGCGGGAATGTTGCGTCTGGCTGTGGTAATCTCAACGTTGGTTAAGGTTCCCATTGCCTCTAAAGAGCGGGAGCGGCTTTCCAGATAAACGCTATGAAACCCGGCTAAAGCACCGCGGCGGTCACTCCCCTTCCGACTACTTTTGCGAACACCTTTTGCCATCACACTTAGCAAACCATTGTTTTTGGTTAAAAAATGTATAACCAAAGAGCTTTCTTGAAATGGAGTTCGCCTAAGAACCAAAGCTTCATCCTGAATTAGCACCGCTTTTAAATTTTCCTCTTACTCTTCATTGTCACCATCACTGCCTAGACCATCAGGATAACCAAAAGAGCGCAACATTGTGGCGTTGGTACTCCAATCTTTTTTTACTTTAACCCACAGTTTTAAAAACAGCTTAATACCAAGCTGCTCTTCCAACTCTTTACGAACCGCACTGCCAACACGTTTTAATACTATGCCACCTTTGCCAATAACAATTCCCTTTTGCGACTCTCTATCAACAATGATAGTGGCTCCCATATCCCATATCTCTTCATCGGGTTGGCTCTGTTTTTCCGATGGTTTTTGTTTTTTACCACCACCCTTTTGGACTTCACGTTTAGCAAAGGAGTCTACCCTTACCGCCAATGAGTATGGTAGTTCTTGCTGTAATAAAGAGAACAGCTTTTCACGTATCAACTCTGCTGCAAGAAATGATTCTTGTTGATCGGTGATTTGATCCTCAGGAAAATATTTAGGACCAACTTCAAGATATTCGGGTATCAACTGCAACACCCTATCCACATTTTCACCATTAAGTGCTGAGATAGGTATTAACTCTTTGAAGACAATACCATCTCTCCCCTCACCCAACTCTCGCAGTATGGGCATTAATTTTGGTTTGGCAATTTTATCTACCTTGTTGATAACCAGAAATATTGGTGTTGATTTATGGGGTAGTTTGGCAATATTTTCCCAATCTTCTTCAGTAATACTTCCCGGCAAATCAACAAAATAAAGAATTAAATCAACATCCATACAGGCATCAAATGCTGTCTTGACCATTGCCGTATTTAAATAGGAGTTACCAGGATCATGAATACCTGGGGTGTCGAGAAAAACCATCTGACAGTTTGGAGAGTGATAAACCCCTAAAATTTTTGAGCGAGTAGTCTGAGCTTTATGGGTAACGATAGCCACTTTTCTACCTAAAATCCGGTTTAAAAAAGTGGACTTACCACTGTTTGGGGGGCCAGCAATGGCTATATAGCCTGATCTAAAGTTATCTGCGGAATCTTTTGCTTTGCTTTGTTGTTTGCTCAACTGTTTTTATCTCCCATTGTTGGATCTGCAATTTCTAAAAACTGTTCTACCACATTTTTTGCAGCCAACTGTTCTGCGAACCGTTTTGAATGACCAGAACCAACCCCTGCAACATTGTCATTTTCTAAAAGGCATGATACTTCAAAAACACGTTGATGAGGAGGACCAACAACTGCTGTAACCTGATAACTAGGAAGGGCACGACCAACACTTTGCAACTGCTCTTGAAGTAGAGATTTATAATCTTTATATTGCTCTATAGCTTGTAATTTTTCTACCTTATCCCCAATCAAGCGGGAGAGAAGATCTTCCACTACTACAAGACCACCATCTAAAAAAAGAGCACCCAAAATTGCTTCAAAACAGTCTCCAAGAATAGAGACTTTCTTTCGACCGCCACTTAAATCCTCTCCCCGGCCCATCATTAAACAGGAGCCAAGGTTGATTTTGGTTGCCAAAATACTCAAAGAGCGAGTATTGACAAGGGAAGAACGCCAGTGTGAAAGTTCACCTTCTGCTGCATCTGGGTATAGCTGGTATAGTTTTGTTGATACTACCAACTCCAATACCGCATCACCCAAAAACTCCAACCGTTCGTTATGCCAAATAGATTGATTACCAATTTGAGTTTGGGGATCTGCTGGAGTAGAGCGGTGTGTTAATGCCTGATAAAGTAGGTCTCTGTTTATAAAGGTATAACCAAGACGATCTTGCAAATCTTGCAGGGCATCGTCGGGTATGGTTGTGTAGAGTTGTTCTTTTTGGCTTTCGTCGATATCGCCTGACAAATTATCTTCAGAATTCATTGATTTATAAACTCTCAGCTTCATACCTAAGAGTTAAATTTTCATGCCCGTCCAAAACTAATTCATAGCTACCAAGCATAAAATCCATGGGTATTAGATAGTCCACATATACCCGATATCCCAGTTCAGTCTGGTTAATTACAAAGGTCTCATCATCAATCATAATACGGGTACGGTGTAACTCAAACTTCACCCGTTTATTTACCTCGGTTAAATCTAATTTGGCATAATCCCCAACCACCCGGTCAGCAAGATCAGTGAGTATATAATAGTTGTATATCCCAGGCACAACCCGCAGGGCAACAGTAACAGCCGCGCCAAGCAGCAATAGAATTAGCATAAGTTTAATAAGAGAGCCGCCAGCTTGACGATTTTTCATAATTACCTTCATATTTAGGAGGCTAATCTAAAAATTTTTGCAAAACATTGTTATTCAACCGGAGTCCACAACCGATCCCAACGCACCCCTTCAAACAGACCATCTGAATGTTGATCCCATGACCAAAAAATCCGCAAAGCCCTACCAACCAAGCGATGTGCAGGAACAAAACCCCAAGCTCGGCTGTCGTTGCTATTATCCCGATTATCCCCCATAACAAAATAGTGTCCGGCAGGAATAACTTGATCTGTATAACCATCCATGAATGAGTACGACTGTACTAAAATTGGATGGGGTGCACTCTCCAATTTTTCAGTAAAAAGAGCTACATCCTTTTGTGTACCTTGTACATTTAAATATTTATATGGCCCCATTGCCTGATACTCTACAGGCTTGTCATTTATATACAATCTTTTACTCCGGTAGACTATACGGTCTCCCGGCAGGCCAATGATTCGTTTAATATAATCTTTATCAGGATCTCTTGGGTATTCAAAAACTGCAACATCACCACGCTGGGGTCCACTACCCATCAATACTCTTTCTTGGGTAAATGGTAGACGAAAACCGTATGCTGATTTACT
>JADFYX010000083.1 GCA_015232795.1 Magnetococcales bacterium | reverse complement strand
GGCGAAGAGAGCCCATTGCTCGCCAATAACCTCCAGCTATTAGCCCATATATGGCAAAAACAACAGAAGTATACCCCCGCAGAGCAAGCTTTGGAACGGGCCTTAAAATTAATTGAAAATGGTTATGGTAAAAACCACATCTTAACTATAAACATCTTAAACAACCTTATAGAAATTAATGAGAAAATCGGTAACACAGATAAAGCCCTATTATTAAAACAGCAGGTTATAAAACAGCTGACCAAGGCCATACCTACTTCATCAACTGCGGTTGCAGTTATTCATAGTAAAGAGGCACAAATTTTATCGGAAGAGGAAAAACAAAACCGGGGAGTTGAACTACAAAAAAATGCTTTAGAACTCTTCATGAACAACAGAGGTCCGTTTCATTTAGCAAGAATAAAATTATTGCTCGAGCTTGCAGATTCTAGTCAAAAAGAGAAAAAACATGAAGAGACCATTGAATACCTTAAACGTGCACTGGCTATTTCAGAAAATATAAAAGGCGTCAATCATCCTGATCTAATTGATATACTTGTACAAACAGCCAACAATTATCAACATTTAAACAAACCCGCCTTGGCTCACCCTTTTTTGCAACGCTCTCTTTTGTTGGTGGAAAATAAACTCATAACAGACCCCGAACACTTAGAAATTGCAAATATTGTCTATAGCTTGGCTGATAATTTTCGCAAAAATGATCAGCCAGAACAAGCAATTGCCCTCTATAACCGCACTTTAGCTATATTGCAACAAAATGCACCCACATCCATCCTGCTAGCAAAAACCCTTAACGGTTTAGCTCACACCCTGCAATCCAAAGGCAACATTATAATGGCTGAAGGTGCAAACCGCCAAGCAGTTGAGATGTTCGTAAAAATTGCTGGAGCAGGAACACCATTAGCAACTGCAACACTACAATATCACCGAGAATTGATAACAGAGATGACTGCCAAAATCCAACCAAGTTATAAAACACCAACAAAATTAAGAGAGCAAATAAGGCTATTACAAACAAGATTAACGGCCTTAAAAATCAACCCCGGACCAATTGACGGCTATACGGGTCCAAGAACCAAAAAAGCCATAAATACATACAACACCCGCATTGGCCTTCTCCCCCAAAATAAAGGCGAAGAGGTACCCCTATCTGAGGTAATCGCCCACATCCCCCCGGTTATTCATTAAGCGGTTGTAAATACATATATTCAACTAGTGTTTAAGGGAAAAAGCCTTATCACCAACCAAGAAACTACTCATAAAACAGCTCTATAACCCGTGCTGGCATTTTCATCTGCTTGCTTATGGTATCTGCCATTTGTTCTGCTGATTTTTGTTCCCGGTGGTTTAGGCGTACTGAGAACCAGTTTTCGTCACCTTTTTTGAAAAGGTGGACGTAGGGTTCCATACCTTGGGAAGAGAGAGTTTGCATTAGTCTTTCGGCATTATCTCGTACTAAAAATGAACCTATCTGAACTACATAAATTTTACCTGCTGATTTCAGGGTTTCTTCAGTGGTTAAAGGTAGAGGTGTGTTTTCAAAAAGAGCTGCTTTAGAGAGCGTCTCTTCAGGCTTCTCCTTTTGGAATTTGGCTACCACCTCACCAAAAACTCTGTCCTCTTTTGAGCCAACCATAAGAGGTGATGTAACAGGCATGGCTTTACGAACTTGACGGGGTTTTATGCTTTTTAGAGTAATAAAAGAGCCTTTCTTCCGGGGAGACACATCAGGAGTATATAAAATTATCCTTTTTACCTGACTCGTATCCCTTTTGGGTTTAGGGCTACTTACTGCTGCTATGGTATTATGAACCGCCTTCTGGGGCTGATTAACAGCAACAGGTGTTGGTTCGTAATTGCGAACCACCTTCTGGGCCGGTTTAACAGTAGGAGTTGGCAGTGAGTAGATTACCTCTCTCCCTCTGGGTTTGGGATTCCAAATAATTTTTTTTGCTTTTGCCTGTGTAGGTACAATCACCTGACGATTTACAATAGATGTTGCTTCCTCTCTTGTAGGATTATCTCTTTGCCCCAAATCAAGGGGAACTCTTTGTATGGCTGGTTGAGTTGTTGGTAAAACGGCCTCTTTTATTTTAGTAGGTGTTACTTGGGTATTTTGAGTTTCTAAAGGTTTTATAACATCATAACCGTTTGTACTTTCTGCACTTTCTGCACTTTCTGCACTTTGGGAAGCAGAAGGAATTTCAATTCTGGCAAATGTTTGCGGTTTATCACCAATATCAAATAACCCACTGAAGTATCCCACACCAACTGTTAGCGCAAGTACAGCAAAAACAAACAGTGTTGTGTTGGAAAATGCTGTGTTTCCCAATAGCTCTGGATCATTTTGTTGGGCAGCTTTCACCAAAGAACGGGTAATAATCCAACGTGGTTTAAGCTTAATAAGGGCCAAAGTGCGGGTTAGGATCTGCTCTATTCTAAAGGGGTTGCCTTGGGTGGCAGAATAAATATCAACCCAGGCAAACCAAGAAACTCGAATATTGCGACCAATACTTTTTTTAATAAAAAAATGTATAAAATCCAATACTTCTGATTTGGTTAGCGGGGTTAAATCACCAGAGCCAACAATCTCCTTGCGAATTATTCTAAATGGCTCACTATCAAGACACCCCCATAACTCTGGCCGTCCCACAAGTAAAACCTGTACGGGCTTCATACCTTTAGCTGAAAATGGGATCAACAAAGAGAGAAGTTCCGCATTAGCATCAGAGAGCATATGAGCTTGGTCAATTGCAACCAATAGTCTTCGTCCGGTTGCAACTCTCTCTTCTAAAGCATCTAAAAGCTGTTTGTGGGTAATGTCAGGATCGAGAGGTGGTAGATCGTTACCACTTTTAGCACCATGTTTAACGGCAGCCATGAGAGCTTGTAAAAATTCATTGGCCCCAACTGTAGGGTCAAGAATTTGCACCATATCCCGGTTGTCAGGCAGTACATCTTTTAAGCGATTTAAAAACAGGCTCTTGCCGACCCCGGCCTCTCCTGTGATAAGGATAACCCCTTCCCCCTGGACAATAGAGGTACGGAAGACACGCCAGACAGGTGCATGGCTTCTGACTAAAAAATAAAGTCTTGTGCCGGGTCTTGGTGTGGTAGGTCTAGCCTTCCTCTTTCCAAGAATTCCCGTAGTTGCTGAGACTTCATGAGAGGTGTTTGTTGCAATCACTCTATATCAACTATCGGCTAAGGTTCTAAGAACTTGTAAAAATATGGAATGATCTTAAAATTCCAAGATTTCACAATTTATCAAGTTAACACAAACTAGGCTTTGCTAAAATGGATCTTTATATTAAAGTTAACTATAACATTCATTATTATGTATTATTGAATGTTAGAACTGAGTTAAATCTTTTTTTTTCTACTCCATTTTACTACTAAGACGAGGCTCTGCCATAAAGATCTTCAAAACGGACTATATCATCTTCACCAAGATAGCTTCCGCTCTGGACCTCTATCAACTCCAAGGGGATGGTACCCGAATTTTCCAAACGGTGTTTAACACCCACAGGAATATAAGTTGATTGATCTTCCATCAAATATAAAATCTCATCACCTCTTGTTACTTTTGCTGTGCCACGCACCACAACCCAATGCTCGGCCCTATAGTGATGCAATTGTAGAGAGAGTACAGCACCAGGATTAACAGTGATAAGTTTTACCTGAAATCCTTTAGCTACGGTTATGGATTCATAAGCACCCCATGGGCGAAATACCTTGCGATGGCTTATTGTCTCCACACGTCCCTGAGTTTTTAGCCTCTCAACAATGGCTTTTACTTTTTGTACCTGAGATTTTGGTGCAACAAATATTGAATCGGAAGTTTCAATAATTACATGATCTTTTAGACCTACGGCTGCAACCAAACGGTGGCTGGCGTTGATATAGCAGTCAGAGCTATCTTCTAGGCTAATGTCACCTTTTAATACATTATTGCACTCATCTTTATCTCCCACCTCCCACAATGCCGACCACGAACCAACATCACTCCAACCAGCATCAAGGGGCATCACGACAGATAGTGCGGTTTTTTCCATAACAGCATAATCTATTGAATCTTTAGGGCAGCTACTAAAGGCATCGTTATCAAGGCGTAAAAAATCCAAATCTTTTTCAGCCTGCCCCACAGCCTTCTTACAAGCAATTAAAATTTCAGGTGAAAATTGGGCGAGCTCTTCTAAAAACTTACTGGCACTAAACATAAACATACCGCTGTTCCAGTAATATTCACCAGATTCGACATATTGGGTAGCTCTATTAATATCCGGCTTTTCAACAAACTTGGCTACAACAAACCCATTGCCAAGGGGAACTTCCTCACCGCGTTTAATATAGCCAAAACCTGTTTGGGGTTCTGTTGCTACAATACCAAAAGTAACTAGTTTACCCAGACGCGCCTGAGTAACCCCTAAGGCGAGCTGTTTTTGATAAACAGAAATATTTTGAATGATATGGTCTGCTGGCAAAACCAGAAGGATGGAATTTGGATCTTTGTTTACCGCAATTAATGCAGCACAAGCAGTAGCAGGTGCCGTGTTACGGCCGACTGGTTCCAATATTATTGATTCTGGAATTATTCCGATCTTTCTCGTCTGTTCTGCAACTAAAAAGCGGTGCTGATTGTTGCAAATAATAAGTGGCGAGTCTAAGTTTTCCACACCCTCGAGACGACGTAATGTTGTCTGAAATAGGGATTCATCACTAATAAGTGGAAGAAATTGTTTGGGATAGACATCTCTGGATAGAGGCCAAAGACGAGTCCCTGAGCCTCCCGATAGAATCACCGGAACCAACTTTCCTTCTCTCATCAAATCAACTCTCTCATCATGCCCGATAAATTTTTATTTCATCAGCTTGATAAACACCACGAGGATCTATAACCAATTTAGCATTCTGTTTAATCATATCCCAATCAAAACGATCATGATCTGTTGCCACCAAAATGCAGTCGTATGAACTCACCACTTGGGGTGTAAGAGTTACACTTTTTAATGTTATGGAGTGTGCCCGCATAACAGGTGTAACAGGAACATGAGGATCGGAATAGTCCACATCAGCCCCCAACGCTTGTAACTTTTCTAACAGCACAAAGCTTGGGGATTCTCGCACATCATCTACATTTTTTTTGTAAGCCAAGCCCAAAACCAAAATTCGTGATCCCCGTACAGATTTGGTAATATTATTTAATGCTGCCACTATTTTACCGATGACAAAATCCGGCATAGAGGTGTTTACTTCACCAGCCAACTCAATAAAACGAGTATTAATGCCATATTCACGGGCTTTCCAGGTTAGGTAGAAAGGATCTATAGGAATACAGTGCCCTCCTAAACCAGGACCAGGATAAAACGGTGTATAACCAAACGGTTTGGTGGCAGCAGCCCGTATAACCTCAAAAATATCCAAACCCATACGATCAGCTACTATTTTCAGCTCATTTACCAACGCAATATTTACAGAACGGAATGTATTCTCTAAGATTTTAACCATTTCTGCCGCTCCAGTTGAAGAAACTGGTACCACTTCATCAATAATCTTCTCATATAGAGCTTGCCCAACTTCCATACAGTTTGGTGTAGAACCGCCTACTACTTTGGGGATGGTCTTGGTCGTAAAATCTGGGTTTGCCGGATCTTCACGTTCTGGAGAATAAATTAAAAATGCATCTGTACCTACCGTATACCCGGCAGCCGTAATTGGTGGCAACATTATTTCTGCGGTTGTTCCTGGATAAGTGGTGCTCTCCAAAGAGACAACCTGTGCAGGGCGCATATGGGGAATGATATTTTGCAGAGATCCTGTGACAAAACTAAGGTCAGGCTCCCTATTTTTATTAAGGGGGGTTGGCACACAGAGAATAATTGCATCAACAGTTTTTATTGTTGCAAAATCAGTAGTTGCCACAAATGTTCTGTTATTTATGGCTGTTAAAAATGGTGCGGGATCAATATGTTCTATGTAGGGTTCACCCTTGGCAAGTTTAGAAATTTTTAGCGGGTCAATATCAAAACCTACCACCCCAAACCCCTCTTCCAGATATCTGAGAGCCAATGGTAGACCCACATAACCAAGCCCAACTATGCCTATAACAGCTTTTTTTTGCTGTATTTTATCTATTAAGATGTTTTTCATCTTTTTTTTATTAACCCCACAACAAAATAAACCGAATTTTATTTACGGTTATAATTCACAAAAAATCCAGGTTAATCGACTCAACAGGAATTTTGATGATCGTACACTCATTCAATGCTGGTTTCAATTTTTGCAGCAACTCCAAGAGTTTCTGCTCAGTATCCATTATTTCCAAAATTAGTGGTAGACTTTCAGTTAACCTAAGCAATGATGTGGTGTGAACATGATGATGCACACCAAAGCCCATGATACCACGAAAGACGGTAGCACCTGATAAACCAGACTTCTCAACCTCATTTAATAGATAGTCCGATAAAGGTCTCTCTTTATAAAGATTGTCTTCATTAAAATAGATACGAACTAAAAACAAAGAGTGTTGTTGACCTCTATCTTCCATTGAATTACCTCCTGGATCTTTAAAACCTTAAGGCAATCATACCATTCTTGCCAACCACATACCTAACCAAACCGCAAAAATACATAAAATAACGCTGAGAATCACGTTGGCAAAGGCAGCAGGGTTTGCTCCTCCCTCAATTAGATTTAGAGTTTCAATGGAAAATGTAGAAAAAGTAGTCAAAGCCCCAAGCCCCCCAACCAGAATAGCAACTCTAAGATCAGGAGTTATCATTACCCGTTCTGTAAAAAGAAAAAAACCAAAACCCATCAACAGAGAACCGACCACGTTAACTGCCAATGTACCCCAGGGAAAACTACGCCCCAACCATTGATATACCCAACCAGAGATGAGATAGCGCAATACTGCCCCTACTGAACCTCCCATTGCGACATAAAATATTGTTTTCATTGCTCTGGCTCCCTATCTTTTCAGCTTTTGCCAATACTCCAACCGCCGAGCAATCTCTCGCTCAAAACCTCTTTGTACAGGCTGAAAGAATTTTTTATTTTTCAGGGTTTCTGGCATATACTCCTGGGTTACAACTCCCCCTTCATAATCATGAGCATAAAGATAACCTTTGCCATAACCAAGATCTTTCATTAACTTGGTGGGTGCGTTCAATATATGGGAAGGTGGTGGTAGTGGTCCATTTTTTCTTGCACAATCTTGTGCCTTTTTAAATGCCACATAGGCACTGTTGCTCTTTGGCGCACTGGCTAGATAAATAACTGCCTGAGCCAATGCAAGCTCCCCTTCTGGTGAACCAAGAAAATGGTAAGACTCTTTGGCATGCAGGCTAATGGCTAAAGCTTGAGGATCAGCATTGCCTATATCTTCTGAAGCAAAACGCACCATACGCCTTGCTATATACATTCCATCCTCACCACCTTCAAGCATACGGGCCAACCAATAAAGAGCAGCATCAACATCTGACCCCCGTAAAGATTTATGAAACGCGGAGATGAGGTTATAGTGAAACTCTCCAGTTTTGTCATATAATGTTGCACGATGATTTAAACTTTTGGTCAAATCATCAATATTTAACAGATCACCAGCAGCTATTTTTTGGCTGGCGATTTCAACAAAAGAGTCCAACAAATTAAGGCTATAACGGGCATCTCCATCTGCTTGATTGGCTATTTCTGGTAAAACTTCTGGGGCAAGGTTTATATTTAGCGGCCCAAAACCATGAATACTATCATCAATAGCACGCTGTAACAGCAAAAGCAGATCATCTTTGCCAAGGGGTTTTAACACCATAACCTGACAACGTGATAACAACGCACCATTTAACTCAAAAGATGGATTTTGGGTAGTAGCCCCAATAAGGGTGATAGTGCCATCTTCGACAAAAGGCAGAAAGGCATCTTGCTGCCCCTTGTTAAAACGGTGGATTTCATCAACAAAAAGAATGGTTCCCACTCCCCCGGAGTCCAATTCACCACGGGCTGTCTGCACCACCTCCCGCACCTCTTTTACCCCTGCCAACACCGCTGATAGTGCCTCAAAACGGTATTTTGTCTTGTTGGCAATAACTCTGGCAATAGTGGTCTTGCCACAACCAGGTGGTCCCCAAAGAATTAAAGAGGGAATACGGTTGTTTTCCAGTGCCTCATAAAGCAGCATACCCTTGGCGGTTAGATGTTCCTGCCCGACGATCTGCGCCAATATTTGGGGTCGCATCCTATCTGCCAGAGGTGATGATGGAGTACCAAAGGCGAGGCGAGACATGTTAAGGGGTATCTCTTACTGTTTTTAGATGACCAACCAGATCATATTCATAAGCTTCGGTTATCTCTATATCAACCACACTTCCGATTTTTGGGGAACCATCATTTATATAGACAACTCCATCAACATCAGGAGCTTGGCCCATGGTACGCCCTTCCAAAAGCCACTCGTTCTCTTCAGAGACACCTTCCACCAAAACAGGGATGGTTTTTCCTATAAATGTCGCAAGTTTCTCTTGGCTTATGGTCTGTTGCAGAGCCATCAACCTATCACGGCGTTCTTGGGCAATATCGGCTGGTATTTTGTCTTCCAGATCAAAAGCTGTGGTCCCTTGTTCATCGGAATAGGTAAAAACTCCCACATGATCAAAGCGTGTCTCTTTTATAAAATCATAAAGATGCTGAAATTCAGCTTCGCTCTCCCCAGGAAAACCCACAATAAACGTGGTACGAATGGTGGCATGGGGTATTTTATTACGAATCCGCTGAATTAATTTATAAACATCTGCCTCCCGCTCTGCCCTTTTCATCCTTTTTAAAACTGCCGAATGGCTGTGTTGCAGAGGAATATCAAAATAGGGCAGGATACTATTATCTTCACTCATAATATTCAGAAGTTGATCAGTAACCATGGTGGGGTAGAGATAAAGCAAGCGTATCCACCGAAGCCCAGGAATCTCTATTAAGCCTGCTAAAAGATCTGCCAAACTCAAACGACGGTCCAGATCTCGCCCGTAAAGAGTAGTATCTTGAGAAATTAAATTTACCTCAACAACACCCTGTTCAACCAATACTACAATTTCACTATCAATATCCTCTGGCTCTCGCGAAACAAAAGCACCACGAAGTTGCGGTATGATGCAAAAAGCACAGGGATTGTTACACCCCTCTGCAATTTTTACATAAGCGGTATGGGGCAGTGTTGTTAATATCCGTGGGGCATCCTCCCCAACACCAGGGGTGGGTTTTGCCACCCCTGGAGGTGGTGTATCTGCCTCTAAAATAGGTAGTAAATCTTCATAT
>JADFYX010000082.1 GCA_015232795.1 Magnetococcales bacterium | reverse complement strand
TGATTGTGCAGAGCTTAATGCTGGGTATTACTGTTTATGGAGGTTTGCTAGTAGGTCCATATCTCTCTAATAAAATCTCTGATGCCCTACCAGCACTATCCTGTGCTTTTGATCAGGAAAACGGCGCATATTGTGTTCTTATACCGTTCCAACACCAGTTTCATCACCGTATAGGCGAGACCTTTGTACGTATTGGTGAGCTAACGTTATCCATGTTTATGCCCTTGCTGTTTACCTTTTTGACATTCTATATATTTTTCATCTTTTTAAATAAAGCATTCTGCGGTTGGGTCTGTCCTTTAGGAACCGTACAAGAGCTACTCTACCGTCTTGGTCGCCGGATGAACTTGACAATACACCGTTTAGGTGAAGATAAAATAAACCGGGTTCGGCCTATAAAATGGATAATATTGCTTTTTTTAGTATTTCTTCTCCCCCTGTTAACCGGGCTGGGTATAACCCCTCATGCAGCAGGAGATGCCTATTGTCAGGTCTGCCCCTCTCGCATTGTCACAACCTTGTTAACTGCCAATACCGAACAGGTCGCAGTTAGCAGTGCCAGTTGGCTTGAATTTACCTTTGGAGCCATTCGTAACCTGATGATAGGTTTTATTATTATAGCAGCCATGACCATTCGCCAGCCATTCTGCCGTATCTGCCCTATGCTGGCTTTTCATGCCATTTTCAGAAGGTTCTCTTTTTTGCGCCTGGATAAAAAAGAACATGCAAAATGTGGTCGCTGTGATCTCTGTGTTAAATCATGCCCTATGGATATTCCTGAAATATCTAATAAACACGGCAGTGCAGCCTTTAATGAAGATTGCACCATGTGTGGGCGTTGTGTGGAGTTCTGCCCAGATAACGGTGTTATATCCCTACGTTTTGGCCCTGTTGCACTGTTTAAATCTTCAACTGACTATTTTCGTCGCCGCAGTCGTCAAGAGAAACCCGACGGCACAATAAAGAAGATGGTTGCAGCAAAAAACAGTGAAAAAGCAGATGGTTGACCCCTCCTCCTCACTTCCTATTGTTGCCCCAACCATACTATCGGTTTTGCTAATGGGTCTGTCGGTGGGTTTAACTTCCTGTGCCGCCACTTGCCTACCGTTTTTAGGTACCTGGACACTGGGCCGTGGTCGTGGGGGATGGTCGGCTTTTACGGATACAGCACTATTTTTAGCTGGTAAAATCTTGGCATATGCTCTGCTAGGTGCAGGGGCCGGATTTTTGGGTTACTGGTTAACTGATACTCTTTCAGGAGGAGTTGGCCACATAGCTATCGGCATAAGCGGCATTATCGCTGGTTTATGGTTGATAGTACCCAAAAAAAAATCCAGCCACTGTCCACCGGGTAAAAAAGGGGGAGGCCTCCCCCCTTTTTTACTCGGCTTTTCAATGAGTCTGGTCCCCTGTGCTCCTTTAACCTCTCTTCTGGCTTTAAGTGCCATGACAGGAGAAATTACTCAAGGTGCTCAATATGGCGCACTGTTTGGTATAGGAACTTCCTTAACACCACTGCTTGTTATCATGCCTCTTGTAGGGGTTATGGGTAAAAATATTATCCGAGACCGACCATGGCTTGGTAAATGGTTGGGAAATTTTGCAGGTATCACCCTTTGCATTCTCGGTCTGCGCCGTCTAATGCTGGGAGTCTGAATATATGGAGATTGCACAAACTGCAATAGAATGGCAAGAAGCTCTACATAAGAAGGTTTTAGGAAAAATTGCTGCAATAACTTTGGCCTTGACCATACATGGCAGTCTGTTGCTTCCACTATTTTTAAAACCAGATCATACCCCACCTGTTCCCATTTCCATAGCAAGCTTTGAGTTTGTAAATTTACCTATAGAAGAAATTAATGATGAAAAAACCGCGATAGACAAAATTATTGAGCCGATAATTGAAGAGGCCATAACCCAACCTGAGGTTATAACACCCCCAGAAATTACCCAAGACCCCACACCAGCAGTGCCTCAAGAAATCGATGATAAAGCTATCCCGGTTATTAAAAAACTTGTTAAAGCAAAACCAGCCCCAATATCGCAACCAAAGCGCAAACCACCTAAAAAAATAGCCCAACAAAAAAAGCCTGAGCCTAAACCTGTTTTTGAAAAAAAAGTAGAACCTAAAAAAATAGCCCAGAAAATTACCCCCAAAAGCAATAGTTCGCCTAACAAGCAAAACATATTTACTCCTCCAGTTGGAAGGGTATCAATGTTAAACAATCCCAAACCAATCTACCCGGTTTTTGCGAGAAGGCGAGGCTTGGAAGGGTTGGTACTGTTGAGTGTAGATGTTAACTCTGAGGGTTATCCTTTAGTGGTAAAAATAAAAAAAGGCTCCGGTCATAAGGTGCTAGACCGTTGTGCTCTGCAAACAGTAAAAAAATGGCGTTTTATACCAGCTAAAAGGGGTGATATCCCGGTAAGAGCATCAGTTGAAATCCCCATTCGTTTTAGTCTAGTTAATAGTTAGGAGAAAAAGTGTCAGAATCGATATTATCATGGTTTTCCTGGTGGGGTAGTTCCGACTGGATTGTACGTGGAGTTTTTATAGTGCTGATTATTGCGTCACTGTTGAG
Source organism: Magnetococcales bacterium (assembly GCA_015232795.1). Classification (GTDB taxonomy): domain Bacteria; phylum Pseudomonadota; class Magnetococcia; order Magnetococcales; family JADFYX01. The sequence goes on along the minus strand of JADFYX010000082.1, from coordinate 6,763 downwards.
TTGGTCAGTTATGCTTTATAAAATGTGGCAACTATCCACACTTCATCGCCGTGAAAAACAGCTAAACCGATCTCTGGCCTCTAAAAAACAGGAAATTACATCACAATCTCTGCAAAACAGAAACTTCCAGCCCTCCTTGCAGCTTTTAAATATTGCCGATGATTGGCTAAAAACAGCTCAACAGCCAGACCGTAAAGCTATTGAAGCAAACATGGCCCAGGCACTAATGGAACAACGTATAAAGTTGGAAAACGGCCTGACATTTTTAGCCACCGTTGGTAGCTCTGCGCCGTTTATAGGTCTATTAGGTACTGTGTGGGGTATTATGCACGCTCTTCAAGGTTTGGGTGGTGAAGCTGCTCTCTCCATGGATATGATAGCAGGCCCGGTATCAGAAGCTCTGGTTGCCACTGCGGTAGGTCTATTTGCAGCTATTCCAGCGGTTATGAGTTATAATATGCTGGTACGAAAACTACGGCGTTTGACCTCTATCATGGAAGGTAACGCCTTGCTTACTGTAAATCAAACCCTGGAAAAGTTAACAACAACTACTGCTAAGCAAACAGTCTTGGAGATAAAATAATGGCTGGTGGAATAATAAGTGGTAGCGACCCAGACCAACCCTTAGCAGAGATTAATGTAACTCCGTTAGTTGATGTTATGCTGGTTTTGCTAGTTATATTTATTATTGCAGCCCCCATTATGGCAAAAGCCTTAAAGGTGGACCTTCCAAAAGTCACAGCACCAACTGATGTGGAAAAAATAGTAGTAGATCTTGTGATTTTTGCTGATGGGCGTTTGCAGTTAGATGGTGAAGAGTTTTTATTAGAGCAACTGCCCGATGAATTAAAAATAAAATTTAAACAAAAACCCGATGCGGTTCTTCGCCTGGGAGGAGACGGGGAGACCCCATACAAAAAAATCGCTCAACTATTAGCAGTTGCCCAACAAAGTGGCATACAACGCATCGCCTTTGCTACAGCACCATTAAAGGAGTAGATAGGAAAGTCGAGAATTTATGGATTTTGGCTAGTTTCTTGGTTGGTATATCATCATTACCCCCCTCACCTACTCTAACCCCAAACTTTGAATTGACAAAAATATGGAATTTCATATAATTAGAACATCTTTATTTTCTAATAGGTGAAAAAATGAAAGTTACACTAACTCCAAAAGCCGAGGAAATAGTTGCTTCTCAAGTAGCGATGGGTAACTTTGCATGCATTGATGAAGCTGTAAACTCATTTATTCTGTCAACACAGGATGTTATAGAGAGAAGATTAGATGAATTAGACCCTGTAATATCTGAAAGGATGAAAGAGCCTGAAGATAGTGACATTGATGTAGATGAAGAATATTTTGAAGGGATTATTAATAGAATTAAAAGTAAATAATATTAAATGCTATACAAAATAAAAACTTCAGAATCAGCAGACAAAGATTTAAAAGAAATCGCAGATTATTTGGCAGAATATGCAGGAAAAGAGCCTACTATTAAATATATTTATAGGTTGAAAAAGAGAGTATTTAATCTTCTTAGGAAATTCCCGAACTCATGTGCAAAACACGGAAAATATAGATATTTTGTTATTGATAGATATATTGTAATATATGCTGTCTATGATGTTTTGAAAAAAGTTCGTATAATTATGTTTGCACATCAAAATTCAAATTATAAAAATGACATGGTAACTAGAGCCTGAATCAGTGACTTTAGCAGTTGGGATGCCCATGCTTGAAGTCACTGATTCAGATATATAACTAAGGGATTAAGTAAGAATTGAGAATTTTTTTATACGATAGAGGAAGGTATCACGGGAAAATCCTAGTAATCTAGCAGCCCGGCTTTTATTGCCGTTGGTGCGTTGAAGTGCCTGACCGATTAGGTCTCGCTCCATCTGCAAAAAATCCAACCCCTCATTTGGTAAAGTAAACATACCTCCAATAGTGTCCAAAGCACCACCAGAGTTATCTTGTTGCATCTCCCAAGGGAGGTTTGCCACCTCTATTTCAGACCCAGCGTGCAGAATACCCACTCTTTCGCAAAAGTTACGTAACTCACGAATGTTACCTGGCCAAGAATAACGGTTTAGCACAGCCATGGTACTTTTTGGAAAATATGCAGGGGAAAAACTATTTTTGTTGGCAACCGCTGTAAGGAAACTCTGCATCAATAGAGACAGATCATCCAAACGCTCTCTTAAGGGGGGCAACTCCAAAGGTACAATGTTTAAGCGGTAGAAAAGATCTTCGCGGAACAGCCCTTTTTTTGCGAGATCAAAAAGATTTTTATTGGTGGCAGCAATAACCCGGACATTTACACGAGTAATACGGGAGTGTCCAACCCCTTGGCAATCCCCTGATTCTAGTAGGCGCAGTAATTTTGCTTGAATAGATAAGGGCAACTCAGAAATTTCATCTAAAAACAGGGTTCCACCATCTGCAACCTGGACCCAACCTTTTTTATTTATTGCAGCACCAGTAAAAGCACCCTTTGCATGGCCAAATAGTTCAGACTCAGCCAAGGACTCAGGCAGAGCAGCACAGTTGATAGTTACCCAAGGCTCACGATTGCGACGAGAATTGCGGTGAATATAACGAGAGAGAAGCTCCTTGCCTGTTCCAGATTCACCAGAGACAAGTACCGTGGCATCTGTAGGTGCGACTAAAGCCGCAGCACGCAGAACCGCCGTAAACTCCGGTGATTCACCGAGAAATTGTTCTTGCTCAACCATTATTTTTACCATTACATTTCATGATTATGCATTGTAGAAGACCCATTCTCCACATCATCACTAACCCCATGTCTGTCAGAATGGTGTGGACTCCATAAAAATCCAAAAATCAGAGCTAGTATAATAATAAAGACTCCCAGAGCTCTTTTTATCTCTTTTTTCTGGAACATATGAAAGCGACCAGAAAAATAGCTGGCTATAAGAATTCCCGGCACAGTACCCAAGCCAAAAGCAGCCATAGCCAAAGCACCCATAAGAGCGTCACCTAGTAGAGCAGACCATATTAATACAGAATAGGTCATTCCACAAGGAAGCCAGCCCCATAAAAAACCCAAAAACAGTGCTTGAGTCTTACTTTTAACTGGCAATAAAGACTGAGCAATGGGTTCAATATGCTTCCACAACCTGACACCAAACTTTTCCAAACGTGCAACCTCTGGCAGCCAACCCGCTATATACATTCCTATGCCAACAAGAATTATAGTACTTAAGGCAAACAAAATTTGGGAGTGTCTCTCTTGCAGACTAAATGAGTTGACCAAAAACTCTCCAAATAGACCGGCAAGAAACCCAGCAACGGCATAGCTCAAAATACGCCCCATGCTATATGTCACTAAAAATTTAAAGAGTGAGCCAGTATCCTGCCGAGTTTGAATTGGTAAACTTATAGTAAGAGCACCAACAATTCCACCACACATAATCAAACAGTGGGTAGATGTGAGAAGGCCAACAACCAGAAACTCAAATAATTGAGAAGATATCAACATATGGTTAAATATACTATAAATGCACGGGATAGTTGCTCACTTTTGATTACGCATTTTTTCTAAACGGGCTTTAAAAGGGGTCATTCCTCTATCTTTATAACGTTTTATTTGAGAACTACGAAACCCCTCACCAAGCCACTGACCCGCCTCAACACTAGACATTTGCGGATAGTTGGTTTTAATTTCATCTAAAGCTGGGGATAGAAGTTTTACCCGTAACTGAATTTTTTTAAAAAGTTTTACTTTATTATCCCGCCAGGCAAATTGGCACTCAAGGAGAAGATCATCAAATTCAATAGATTTCCAAGAAAACTTATCTTTGCCCTGAGCTAATAATTGGGACAAAGTTCTATTCAAGTCTTTTTTTATATTCTCCACATTGTTTAAACCACCCATACCATAAAAAGCAGTGATATGGGGTGGTAACAAAGAGGCAACTACACGCACATTTTCACAATCGTCACTATTTGGTACACGACTTTCAGCCTGGCTTTTTGTTAAAGAGAGCATGGTTATGAGTACCAGCAAGACAAAAAAACCTACAAAAACTGTTATTTGGCTCTTTATAATATTGAAGACCACAGTTCACCTTTTTTGTATTTGAAGTTAACATATTAGCGAATATACCTATGTAGCTTACGAGAATATCAATAATATATACAGGTTACATAAAATATTTTACTATGGAAGATTAATTTGCTAACCCTTTTATTAGCAATAGACACAAAAAAAGATAAATAGACAACAGTGGACATCCTATCTGGTATGTCGATTTTTCAAAAACCTATACTTGGTAAATATATAGAGCCTTTGCTACGGAATCACTCTGAGGCTCTAGGAGTAAAAATGTACCATCGATAAATTGTACCATGTTTGGAGATCAATAATGTTTAACCTTGATACGGCTTATGTGAGTACCCATAAGATAAAATATACAGTCTACCTGTTTATTGTGTTGTTTGTTATGTTTATAACATTGCAACAGCAAGCTTACGCTGGGCGCATTCCAGAAAAAACTCCTGCAGATGTCTATCATCTAACATTGATCCTGGCAAAACATGTCGATAAGAGCAGACAAAATGATGGGATTAAAACACCTTGGCCGTTGGTCCCCCCTCAAAGTGGAAAAAAACCACGACATTTAATGCAAAAATCCCTTGAGGTTTTAGCAAAAATAAACCGTTTGCGGGTAAATGCAAAATTGGGTGAAATATCCATCCCCCCCTACCCTGCACGCCACATAACAAATGATGATGTTTTTGATACTGTTGCTCGTCTGGTTGATGAGATGAAACTGTTGATTGAACTAAAAGGTGGTGACTTCCTTGATGATCAACTTTTAAACCAACAAAAAGCAAAAGTTCTCGACGCAAATGATGTCTATCAAAATTTATGGGCAATATCATTAGCGATTGACCCAGCCTTGGGTGTGAGAGGCTTTACCCCGGCAGATGTGTACGCTCAGAGTCAACACATTTTACAACTTGTGCATTTTTTACGTCAGACACAAAACCTCCCCATAAACATAAAAAAACCAAAGATCACCAATGGCAAACATTCTAACCATGCCTTAAAATCTGCCTACAAATTATTGGCTAAAATTTCCCAGGCAGAAAAAAACCTATGGATATCAGCAACAGAAGTACCAAAAATAGAAAAAAAGGTCATAACCCCCACAAAAGTGTTTGATGCCCTACAGAATGTTATTGCGGAGTTGCAACGCATAAAGTTTCGTCTCGGTGTTGAGAGACACTTTAGCACCCCGCAAGTTCAACCAGGAAAAACTCCAGATGATGTCATCCAAAATTTGGAGTGGGCAACACTCTTGATGCCAATATTCCCTTTAAACATCCCTCTACGCCAACAAGATCCAGCATCCTTGATAAAAACACCGGATGATGTTTACGCTGCAACCTTACATAGCCTTAAGGAGTTAGAACAATACCGAGCAAAATTGGGGATTCGCAGCAAGCAAAAACAACCTCCACAACTTACAGAACTACAACCAAAACATGTCTATCAAAAATCTATGCATGTTCTACACAAGGTTGACCAACTTCGTAAACTAAACGGTTTAGGGGGGTTAGCTACACCTAGATATCCCCTTCGCGCCATCACCCCGGCTGAAGTATACGAAATGGTTATTCGTATAGATTTTGAAATGGAGATTATCTATCGTCATGCAGGTTTGAAGGATACTCAATTTTATCTATCAATTGTAAAACCAGTAGAAACTCAAAACAAAACACCCAGTGATGTCTATGAAAATATTTGGAAATTTTCCCAACTTATAGACTCAATTTTAGGAACAGATAGCTATGATCCAACAGATATATATCGACAGACCAGCCAGATACTGTCCGAACTCAACCTTATCATAAAGCGTCTTGATTATAGAAATCAGATACAACTGCCCCAATATCAGGAAAAAGCAGAGCTTGAAGACCTTCTTCTATACTCTAAAAACATCTTGAAACTTTTACATAAAGTACAAAAACGGGCTGGAATAAACTCTAAAATACCTCCCATTCCTCAAACAGAAAAAAATATCACTGCCATTGATGTTTTTAATATCGTCAATGTAGTTCATGCAGAGCTTGTATCTTTGAAACTATTTTTTGGAATTACCCAACGTGATGTTCCTGCCACTGTTATGGCTGAGAGGACTCTTGGCGATTCTCTACAACTGTTGCAATTAACCCATATGATTTTGTTGAACCTGTTAAGCCATGAAAATATTAATGAAGGGGAAAAATCATGAAACTTTCCCTACCAATAAAATTTGGACTGCTATCCTTGGTAGTAACAATGTGCGGAGTAATTGGTGTCAGCATAATTGCTTATGATAGTTCTGACGATCTTCTGCAAAAACAGGCATTGGCACGTTTGGGTGATGAACTAGCAAGAGAAAATGCCATCTTACAAAACAAGATTACCACTGTTGTTAAAGATGTACACAACCTTGCCAAAAGCGATGCAGTGGCAGGGATTATTCGTGCTAACCAAAATGAGGGGTATGATGAAGAGCAAAACATGACCATTATGCTTTGGCAAGATCGTTTAGCCAGACGCTTTTCCACTATAATGGAACAGAGGCCGGAATATTCCAAAATCCGTCTGATTGGCAAGCAAAACCATGGCATGGAGATAGTACGAGTTGATCGCCTTGACTCCACTCTAAAAATTATTCCCTCAAAAGATCTACAAGAAAAAGAACAACGCAACTATTTTATTGAAGCTATAAATCTTGACCGTGAGAAG
>JADFYX010000081.1 GCA_015232795.1 Magnetococcales bacterium | reverse complement strand
AGTTCTCTAAGTTTGGCTTGTTTACCGGTGGCTGGAAAGAGCTTTACGGTTATGGCACTGCCAACAGTATGATTGAGTGGGTTCCAGGTGGTGAAGGCGGTAAAGTTACTCGTGTTGACGCAAATTCCATGACGGTTTATACCGAAATGGAGGAGTTCAAAAGCTCATGTATCAACATAATTCCAGCTCAACAAGCCAACCACATTGCTGTGGCTGCTGGTCTTACTGATGATAAAGGCTGGTGTCCTGTGCATCTGAACACCTTTGAGTCCAAATTACATAAAGATGTGTATGTAATTGGCGATTCAAGTGCTGCTGCAGGTCTGCCTAAGTCCGGCTATGCTGCAAACTCAGAAGCTAAAGTTTGTGCATCTGCTATTGTAGCCAAGTTGAACCATAAGGCGGTTCCAACACCATCTTATGTTAACACTTGTTACTCAATGCTTAGCCCAGACTACGGTATTTCGGTTGCGGCTGTGTATAAGTTTGATGCTGCGAAACCTGAGGCAGTGCAGAAAGTTGCTGGTGGTCTTTCACCTGCAAAAGCACCTGATTTTGTACGTAAGCAAGAAGCTCTCTACAACGAGAGCTGGTATCAAAGCATTATGGCAGATACTTTCGGCTAAGTTGTCGGAGTTTTTGTTATCTAAGAATAGACGTAGGGGAGATGGTTTCCCCTGCGTCTCTTTAGTATAGGCAGCTCAAAATAAATGGGGGGGGTTGTCTTTTGTTGCTAGATGTTTTAACCTTGATACCGCAGTTTAGAATTTCTTATAAAAAAAATTAGTCCACAACAAATTGTCTCTTGGTTTGCCTACTATGTTGAAAGGTATGCGTTTTTTTATCGAACGTAAATCTTTTTTTGGCTTCTGGTAGAGCATGGATTCTAATATTGCCGATTAATTTTCACTATATCCTGAAAATTATCGTATCTAGGATTAATCTAAACATCAGGTAAGGAGTCGATAGATAAGCTCTATGAAAAAGATCTGGAATATGTTAACTAACCCCAGCAAACTGGCTTTAGGAGTTTTGTTGGGCGGTGGTTTTTTTGCAGGATTTGTTTTCTTTGTCGTTTTTCACTTTGGAATGGCTGCTACTAATTCCATGGATTTGTGTATATCATGCCATGAGATGGATGGCGTGTATGAAGAGTATAAAAAAACTCCACACTATAGTAATCCCTCAGGTGTTAGGGCAACTTGTGCTGATTGTCATGTTCCCCATGGAAAGACCTTTCCTGACTGGATTGATAAATTTTTAGCCAAGCTGACTATAGGAAGCAAAGATATTTACCATCATACAATTGGTACTTATGACACCAAAGAGAAATTTAAGGCTGCCCGTTATGAGATGGCCCAGCATGTAATTGAAAATATGCGTAAACGCGACTCCAAAGAGTGCCGTTTTTGTCACTCACTTGAAGCGATGAATATTGCTGAGCAGGGTAAATCTGCTTCCAGAAAGCATAAGCGTATAATGGAGGAGGGTGGCAAAACCTGTATTGACTGTCATACTGGTATTGCCCATGAAGAACCTGAAGAACCCGAAGAAAAAGAGGATGACGACAAAAAAGAGTAAGTTCTAAGCTCTAGAGCAAAAAAATTGTATATTTTTACAAAAATAATTTGTTCCTCCTAAAGCTTTTTGATTTTTCGGGCTACAGGTGGACAGATTAAAGAGTGACAATAGAGTTGTTTTTTGCGATTGATTGAAGTCTATGTAATTTTAAGTAGAACTTGGAGGCGTGAAGATGGAAACTGGAAATAAGCTGGCCATGAGCCGCAGAGGTTTTTTTCAAAAAGTTGGAGTAACAGGTGTTGCTGCCATAGCTGCGGGATCATCACTAACTACTCTACCCCGTAGTGCAGCCGCAGGAGTAGATGGTTTAATTGCGGAGAAGTTAGGTGCTGGATCTGTCACATATGCTAAGGTGAAAATTGATACTCCATCTTCAGCTGATAATGGTGCATTGGTACGTATGCCCGTGAGTGTGGACCATCCAATGGAGCCGGGTAACTATATTGAGTCTATTGTTGTTTTGGTTGATAACAATCCCCAACCTTTTATTTGTCAGTATGATTTTCTCCCCGAAGCTGGCAAAGCTGAATTTGAATGCCGGATTAAAATGGCTAAAACTTCTAAAGTTCGTGCTATTGCCAAAACCAACAGTGGCAAATTATACGGTTTTGAAAAAGAGATCCAGGTGGCAGCAGGAGGTTGTGTTGGTTGAGCATAACAATGCCCGAATCAGCATATATGACCAGCTTACACCAAGTCATCTGAAATATTGTTTGGAGAGTTAATTATGGCAGTTATTGGAAAACCAAAAGTACGTGGTCCTCGTGGTGCGGTAGCCAAAGGGTCAATTGCAGAAATAAAAACCCTTATTAAACACCCAATGGAAAGCGGCCTTAGAAAAGATTCTAAAACCGGGCAGAATATTCCAGCCCATTTTATTGAGAATGTAACGGTAGAGTACGGTGGCAAGACAGTTATTAAAGCCACATGGACTGGTGCTATCTCAAAAAACCCGTATTTCTCTTTCAGCTTGAAAGCCGCAAATAGTGGTCCTGTAAAAGTGACATGGAAAGATAATCAGGGTGGCGAGTTCTCAGCCAGTGCAAATTTGAAGGTCGCCTAATCTATTTTAAAGCCCCTTTTTGGGTTTTAGGTTAAGCTAAAAAATAGTTCGCTGTTTCTATATGGGAGCAGGAGTTCTTCTCGATAAAAAGATGAACTCCTGCTCTTTTTTTGTATTATTAATCTAGGTTTATTTGCTAAACGTTTTTTTGTGGATTTTAAGATTACCAACCCGGCCTTTTACCGAGACGGACTCTTCATTACCAAAGCCACTGCATGTGGACAATTTTAAAGTGTCGCTATCAACAACTATCTCTCCCTCCTTTGCTAGAGTACAGAGTCTGGCAGATACATTAACCGCATCACCAATTATAGTATAATCAAGGCGGTTTTTGGGACCAATACCCCCTGCGATAATCTGCCCACTGTAAATACCTATGCCAATACCACGGGGATAATTGCCTGCAAAAAGCATGGTTTGAATACGGTCGGCTGCCTGTATAGCGTCACTATGACGGTTCTGCCCTTGAAAACGGGCCAAAACTGCATCGCCAATCATTTTATCAACATCTCCCTCACACTCGTGGATAATCTCCACTTGCAGGCCGATAATTTTATTGAGAAAGTCGATTACTTCACGGGGAGTATGCTTTTGGGAAAAACTGGTAAAACTTCTTATATCGGAATAGAACAGAGTATTTTCTACCAGTTCAGATTGAATTTCTTCTTCCTGGTTGGTACGGCGTACGGCATCTACAGCACTGCGAGATACCAGGCTTTCAAGACGCTCACGCAGGCGGTTGATGGTGTTGGTACGGTTATCGATATCTTTTTGAGCTTGGCGAACTATGCCGATTAAAGAGATAATAAGAATAAAAAAAAGAGCACCAGGATAGATAATAACAGGCCGGGATGATTGTACCAGAATACTGTCTAGTAAGGAGGCTGGTTCATATAACTCAAAAACTGTCTCAATTTTACCATTAACAATAATGGGAACATAAAGCTCATAAAGTTCTTGACCATCTGGTAGGGTTTTACTCTCAATATGCCCTTTTTTGTTGGTGATAACCTCTGCTAAAACTGTTCCGTTTTCCTGAACACCAATTATTTTGGGGTCGGTGGCATAAATAGCTGTTTTATTAATGTTGTAGACCTTGATTTTGGTAATTCTAAACTCTACCCCCTCATCCTCAAAAGCCTTGCGTAAAATAGCACTCTCCTGAGCATCTAAGGTCTCCTCAGCCAACATTTTTGCCCAACTATCAGGAGTAATGCGTTTTACCCCATGGGCAATACCTTCTGCTCGAATTGTTGCCAACTGTATATAGATAGTCTCCAATACAGTTTTGCTAGCCATGGATGTTGTGAAAAGTAAAATAACGATGAACATTAACAAGACAGGAACAATCCGCCGAGTAAAACGTTCCATGATAGGATAGGGGGTATCCATGACTTCTTGTGAAGGTTTGTTATTCTCTTTCATCTTAGCCTTTAGAGATAAAATTGATTCACACCATTAAACCGCACCCAAATAGCATGATATCCTAATTGGAACTATTTTTGCTATTTAAGTTTCTTAGATAATCAAATAAACATCTGGATACTTAATCTTAGACTGGGCTTTCTATAATTTAACCCATCTCTTTTTTTAAAAAAGCATCAAACATCATCACCGCCCACAGTGGTCCGCTGTAGTCTCTGTTGCCACCCATATGGCGTTCTTCTAGAACCTCTAAATAGTCCATATCAAAAATGTTGGTCTGTTTTAACCGTTTTTCAAGAAAACAATTTCTTAGTCTTTTGCGTAAGGGACCTCTTAGCCATTGAGCTGCTGGTATAGAAAACCCCTGTTTTTTACGCTTGAGTATTAGGTCTGGAACCAGACCTTTTAGACCCTGTTTAAAGATATGTTTGCCTTGGCCCTCAAAAAGTTTAAGATCCGGTGGTAGGTGTCCCATCCAGTCTACAAGTTCATGATCTAGTAGTGGAACTCTAACCTCTAGGCCGTGAGCCATACTTGCCCGGTCCACTTTGGTTAACACTCGTGCTGCTAAAAAAGTTTTAAAATCAAAGTATTGAATACGAGATAATGGTTCTTTTGGGGCATTTTTTTCTAATTCTTTGAAAACTTGTACAGCATTGAACCCCATTAGATCATCCTTAAACTGAGACGAAAACATATTGCTGCGGATATCGCCAGATATCAGGGATACACCGTGGAGATAGCCAGCGGTGGCATCTAGTCCCAACGATTGCAGAGTTGATTTGGCCCGGAAAACACGGGGCAAATTATCCGCTTTGGGATAGGCCCAACCCATGGGAGCAAATAGAGAGCTGCGAACCCATTGGGGCATGGCTGCTCTTACTTTCTCTTCTGCCATGAAAAAACGGTAACGTTCATAACCTGCCAAAGATTCATCGCCACCATCTCCTGAGAGAACAACTTTTACGTTTTTTCTGGCCATTTCACAAACTATCCAGGTGGGTAGGGCAGAGTTGTCAGCAAAAGGTTCATCGTGGTGGTAGGCGATCAGGTCTAATAGGTGGTATTGGTTGGGATCTGCTTTTTCAATTATATGATTAAGGTCATATCTTTCCCCCATCTCCATGGCAAATGGGGTCTCATCGTAACTCTTACTATCAAAGGAGACAGTACAGGCAGTTATGGGGTCTGCTGATAATTGGGCCATAAGAGCGGTAACTGCGCTGGAGTCGATACCTCCAGAGAGAAATGAGCCTATAGGAACATCAGAGATCATCTGGGTATTAATCGACTCTCGCAGTCGTTCAATTAAAGCGGCTGATGCCTCTTGAGATGAAATTGTCAGCTTTGGGTTAAAGGTCAAATCCCAATAGGCACGGGGCTGGCACTCTCCTCTTCCCCGATGGACTGTCAAAAGATGCCCTGGGGGTAGTTTATAGGAGTTTTTGTATATTGTTCTGGGATCTGGCACATAACCCAAGGCAAAATAGCACTCTATACTACGAGGATCTAACGTTTTGTCCAGTGCAGGATGGGCAGTTAACCCCTTGAGTTCTGAAGCAAAAAGAAACCAGCCGTTGGGAAGGTAAGCATAATGCAGAGGTTTTATACCCAGATGATCACGAGCTAAAAACAGCACCTCCCTTTTTTGGTCCCAAATAGCAAAAGAAAACATGCCCCGCAGTCGATCTACACACCCCTCCCCCCACTCTTCCCAAGCATGGACCAACACTTCTGTGTCAGATAGGGTTCTAAAAAGATGTCCTAAAGACTCTAACTGGCTGGTTAATGTTTTGTAGTTATAAATTTCACCATTAAACACAACTGCCACAGTGCCTTCCTCATTAAATAGAGGTTGACCGCCACTTGGCAAATCGATAATAGCAAGCCTGCGGTGACCAAGACCGACACCAGGATTGGCAAACAGTCCGTCGCCATCCGGTCCGCGGTGGCGAATGGCACTGTTCATATCCGCCAAAATAGCTCGGTCAGGCTCACGTTGGCCCCGTATGTCAAACAGTCCGACGATTCCGCACATCAAAACGCCACTTTCTGACCCATTTTTTGGTCAAATGTTTAAGAAGAAGTCCCGGCGGCATACGCAGCCAGTGGGAACGAATAAAGAGTAAAAACCAGGCCAACCAAGAGAGAAAATCCTTCTCTTCAGGATGGTTGGGTATCATCATGCGTCGCATTAAAATAGCCATCAACCAGCCGATAGGCAACAACGGTGCAAAAGCTTTAATCTCCTCTTGCACCGTTTTAGGTACTGGGGTTGCCACTATCTCGGCCCCCATTTGCAATGCATAATATAGGGGACGGGCTAAATTAAGTTGTCTTGCACGGGGAATCAAGGTCTGCCAAAATGTATCACACTTACCAAAATGGCGAAACAGGCCATCCATATCGGTTAAACCCCTTAAACCTTTGTCAAAGTCACTGTCATAAAAAAGGTGTACAACACCATGGAGGGTCATATCTACCGGAGATAACGTGTAGATATTTTTTTCTCCTTTTACTGGTTCTATATCTTGTAAAAGAAGATTTGAGTCGGGGTTTAATCTGCCGGTTTTGGGCAAAATAGCATGGTGGACATCCACCTCGGTTAACCGTTCCCTATGCCGCATAGGGGGTATTTCATGCATCCAGTCACGATAGTATCTTTGATCGTAAGGCTCTAGTTTTACCCCTTCCCAGCCATTTTTACTTAACAGTTTTTCAACTTGGGCAATGTCTGACAGTTGACAAAATATATCGACATCTGCCACCAACCTCCCTTGGGCCATGGGAAGATCGGACAATAAATAAGCAGCCCCTTTAAGGAGAATCAGGGGCAGATCAGATTCAACAAAAGCCCTTTGTATACGGTTGACCTCCCAACGCAACATACGGGCATCCTCTTGGGCGACAACTCTTGCACCTTGGAGATGGTTTTGCACCTTGGGTGTTAGTGATTCAGTAAGTCGGGCAGCATCAAGAATATGGCAAAAACGTGATAGCAGTCCGGCCCTACGTGCAATACGTAAAAATAGATCTTGCTCAGCAATTTTAAGGGTAGGAAATATTGCAGGATCATTCCAGACCCAGATAAATATCTCACCTGCTTTGTTGTTTTTTGCCATTTATTTTATTGCTCCTCTTCTTTTTTGCCAGGAGCTAGTCTTCCCAAGGCTTTAATGAGAGGTTGTAATTGTGTTTCATATTTTTTCCAGCGACCAACGGCACTTTTATAAATTGGTTGGCGTACCTGAACCAAGCTTGCTGTGTGGACTGCACGGCTAGATTTATAAAAATCTAAACAGCTATTCTCCCAAGGCAACCCACAAGAGGCAATAATTTGTTTAGCCGTTTGTTCTGGTTGTTCTACCATCTGCTCATACTGCACCTCAAGCATACGGTTGGGCAGCACATCTCGCCAATGGTTCATAAGGCCGTGATAGAGTTGATAGTACTCTCCTAACTCCACAAGATCATAAGAGTAGGGGTGATAACCGCTAAAATTTTGCATATAAATGCTAAGACAGGTATCTATAGGTTCCCGACGGCAGTGGATGATGACGGCATTGGAAAACAGCAGATGAATAAGACCGATATTTAAAAAATTATGGGGCATTTTGTCGGTGATATGTAGAGCATCGGTGGCTTTTTCCCTAAGACCTCCTTCATAGGCCAAGGCTAAATCCTGCCATGAGTTTTGCTCTATCTCTACAACACCTTCAGGAAATCCCTTTCTGGTTTTGGTCAACAGGGCCATCTCACTGTTTATATGCCAAAGTCCTAACCCTTCACCAGCACCATAAACTTGGGAGTGACTGGCGAGAATCTGCTCCACTAGGGTGGTTCCAGAACGGGGCATGCCTAAAATGAAAATTGGAACTTGGGAGGTTGAACCACAACCTTTACGTTCTTGAAATAGGGTAGTATCAAAACTCTGCACTATACGATTGAATAGGCTTGCGTCTTTATTGATCTCATAATGAAAACTTGCCCGTTTATGTTTATTGCCTTGCTGTAAATAATTAAAGCCCAGCTCATTTTCACCCTGGCTCATATAGCCTTTGGCAAGTGAAAAATACATAAGGGTTTGATCTGCTTTGGAGAAGAGACCTTTTTTAAGCAACATTTCCATATTGCTTAGGTGGGGGTTGCTTCTGTCTTTTGATTGAAGCTCGCTTAAGCTGCTGTAACCACCTGCACTGTTTTCTTCAAGTGCCAGCCCCTTTAATAGTGCATCCTCAGCCTCTTTAAAACGGCCTAGTTCTGTCATGGCATGGCCTCTATGAATATGGGCAATGGCCATTTTTGGGTTGAGTTTTATGGCTTTTTCTAAATATGGGATAGCTTGGTTAGGTTGGTTATCTCGCAATAAAATTAAGCCCATACTGTGATAGCCATTGGGAAAATCAGGTTTTAAGGCAATAACCTTTTCATAGCAGTCCATAGCAGCTTGTTTTCTGTCCAATTGAGTTAGTGCATTACCCAAATAAACCAGGGTTCTTATCATGTTAGGTTTAATGGCGAGAGCCTTACGAAAACATGTTACTGCATCTTCAAGTCTTTTACAGGACAAAAGGGCGTGACCTAAACTGCTGAGGAGGTGGGGATTGTTGGGAGCATTTTTTAGAGATTGACGTAAAAAGCGGATTGCCAGCCCAATCTTTCCTATGTCTGCTAGTATGTGGATAAGTTGATTTAAAAGTTCTGGGTGGTAGGGTTTTAAACGCAGAAAAAAAAAGCAGAGCTTTAAGGCCAACCATGACCACTTACGACTATGGAGTTGAACAGGAAGGTATAATAATCTCAGCTTAATTCTTTGTAAAATCATGGAACAAGCCTTGTTCCATCACTTTCGGTCATCTTCTCAAGAGTGTTGAGAGCCTCCTCAAGATTACTATAGCGAAAATTATAGATGTTGGACTCTCTTATAATTTTTGCCACAGCTTTAAATCCAGCTTCTCCTAAAGTTTCGTAGTTAAAGGCGTTAGCTGCAACCTGTAAAAATGCGTGTTCTTTGGGGATCTTTTCTAATATTGGAGTTTGTCCCTCTTGATAATTAGGGCAGACCACCCAGACTGGTCGTGCTGGTTGGTTCATCAATTTGATACTCTTATTAGGTGGTCGTAAATGAGAAACTGCCCCTTTGCGAGTTTTGGCAAACTCCGGCCCCAAAACTGCCTCTTTGGAAAATTCTCTGATTATCTCTATTGATTGATTTTTTAAAGCCACCGGACGTGCGGTGGGAAAAATAAGACCATCTATTGGTCTAACCAAGGCAAATTCATCGGACAGCAGCCGCCAACCCCGTAATATCATAGCAGCACAGAGGGTGCTTT
>JADFYX010000080.1 GCA_015232795.1 Magnetococcales bacterium | reverse complement strand
ATTCATGAGAGTATCCAGGTGTTTGGAAATGTGGATGATGAGTTGGCAAAACTTGCCCTATCCATCTTGGTACAAGTTCCAGCAAAAACCAGAACTCCTCGCTCTAAGTCCATTACTGCAC
The DNA here is from genome assembly GCA_015232795.1 of Magnetococcales bacterium. Taxonomy (GTDB): domain Bacteria; phylum Pseudomonadota; class Magnetococcia; order Magnetococcales; family JADFYX01. The sequence goes on along the minus strand of JADFYX010000080.1, from coordinate 9,348 downwards.
GGGAATTGGCTCAGCATGCTGAGGAGGAGATTCGCCATTATAGAGGAATTAATCCTGATTTCTTGGTTTCAGCGCAAATAAGAGAGGATCTCCCCAATGGCTTTTTGGTTTCAAAAAATGAGTTATTTATTGGCAATAAAACCAAACTCCCTGCGCAGCGGTTGGAAGCACTTCTACAACATGAGATCGGCGTTCATCTGTTGACTTGGTTTAATGGACAGACCCAACCTTTTAAGTTACTGAGTCATGGTTTGGCTGGATATGAAGAGTTGCAGGAAGGTTTGGCTGTATTGGCAGAGTATCTAGTTGGAGGGTTGGTCGGTTCACGTCTGCGAATTTTGGCTGCTCGAGTTATTGCTATCAGGGCTCTTGTTTCAGGAGCTGAGTTTATTGATGTATTTAAAATACTCCATAATGATCATGGTTTCTCCCGGCAGGTTGCTTTTCATGTAGCCATGCGAGTATATAGAGGAGGCGGTTTAACAAAAGATCTTGTCTATTTACGAGGATTGGATTGGTTGCTTAAATATCTGGGTAAAGGTGGAGATATTGAACCTCTTTGGATTGGAAAAATAGGTTATCGGCATATTCCGTTCATTCAAGAGCTTCGCTGGCGGAAAGTTTTAAATTCTGCACCACTGACTCCTCGATTCATGTATGAATTGCGGGCCAAAGAAAGAATGGAAAAAATTCGCTCTGGAATGAGTGTTATAGATTTAATTATTTCATAAGGGAGAAAAAAATGAAACTGGGATTTGTAATAAATAATATCAAGACAGAAGAAATTGGCTATACGACCACTCGTTTAGCGATGACAGCAACTAACATGGGGCATGAAATTTGGTATATTGCTCCCGGTGATTTTACATATGCCCATGATGACAAGCTTTATGCTGAAGCTGTCGGGCCTTCCAAAGCAGCCTATAAAACCAATAAAGCATTTATAGCCGATGTGCAAAGCGTAAAAGCCCGTAAAGAACGGATTTGTGCGTCGGATTTGGATATCATCATGCTACGGAATGATCCTGCGGGTGAAGAGGGTGGTGGACGCTCCTGGGCTAATAGTGCAGCAATTCAGTTTGGGCGTGTTGCTGTAACACATGGTGTAATTGTTCTCAATGATCCAAGCAGTTTGGGAAGAGCAATGAACAAGATGTACCTTCAGCTTTTTCCTGAAGAGGTTCGTCCCAAGACTTTGATAACCCGTAACAAGAGTGAAATTCGCTCTTTTGCCAAAGAGATGGGCGGAACCATTGTTCTTAAACCTTTGCAGGGTTCTGGTGGTCAGGGTGTGTTTCTACTCCATAAGAGTGATATCTCCAACCTAAACCAGATGGTAGAAGCGATCAGCCGTGATGGTTATGTCATTGCCCAAGAATATCTTCCTGCTGCAGCCGAAGGAGACACAAGGTTATTTATGATGAACGGTTATCCTTTGCGTCATAAGGGTAAACTTGCAGCTTTTAGAAGGGTTAATTCTGGTGGTGATATTCGTTCCAACCTTCATGCAGGTGGAAAAAAAATGCATGCAGAAATTACTCCTGAAATGTTGCACGTCGCAGAAGTAGTGCGCCCCAAGTTGGTTCAAGACGGTATGTTTCTTATTGGTCTGGATATTGTTGGTGACAAGCTTATGGAGATCAACGTGTTTAGTCCTGGTGGCTTAGGTAGTGCTCAAACCTTCGAGAATGTAAATTTTAGTATTCCTGTAATTGAAGCGTTGGAGCGCAAAGTTGAATATATGAAATTTTATCGACGTAATTTTGATAACTTGGAAATGGCAACTCTATAAGTCAAAGTTGTTGAATATTGAATTGTAGACAATGGCCTGTTTGGTTACTTACTGGCCATTGTCTGCAATTTAGCAGATTTAACTCTTTGGAAAATATTGTTATGAAAGAGAAGAAATATATTTTGTTGGCAGTTTTATTTACAACACTTGTTGTTTGTTCTTCTGCATATTCCCATGGAACCAACTTTCCCGTAGTCGGCTATATTGAAAAGGTAAAAATATTTCTTTCGTCTAAAAATATTGTTATTAAGGCAAAGATAGATACAGGTGCAAAAACCTCATCATTGGATGTGGATTCGTTATCCTTTTTTACTCGTTCTAATGAAGATTGGGTACGGTTTACCGTGACTGATGATGATGGGGAAGTGATCAAATTATCCCTTCCAGTTGAGCGCAGTTCCAGAATCCGGCGTGCTGGAGCTAAGAAAGATATACGACCTGTTGTTAAACTTGGGCTTTGTTTAGGAAATTATTATAAAGAGGGCGAAGTTAATCTATCAGAGCGCGAGGGTATGAACTATCCAATGCTAATTGGGAGACGTTTTTTATCGCAGTCGTATTTGGTGGATTCTTCGCAAAAATTTTTACAAAAAAAACCCAAGTGTAAAAAATAGGAGTAGATGTAATGAGCAAGCGGCACCTGTATATTCTAACTACAATTCTCATACTTGCAGGTGCTGGACTGTTTGCTGCCAAACTATTGATCTTTGGTCTTCCTCTTACTCCGCAAAAAAAATTAAATTTGTGGGAGGTTGAGGCCCATATCACTTTTAAAGGTAGAGAAGGTCCGGTAAAGGTTGCGCAGATCTTGCCGCAAAGCCAGCGTCGATTCTCTATAGTTGACCAATCTTTTGTCTCTCCAGGATATGGACTGTCGACTATTTTTGAAAAACCCAATAAGCAAATTGTGTTCTCCAAAAGAAAAGTTACTGGAGAGCAAAGTTTATATTATAGGGTTACTGTGTTAGATAAAGGAGTGAAAAAGACAAAAAAACTGCGGGATATTCCGCAAACAATTTCTGTGGATTTAATAGGGGCGCAACTGGTAGCTGCAAAGGCAATTATAGATACAGCCACAGCAAAATCTGCTGATAGCTCCACATTGGTTTCTGCTGTAATCGAGCAATTGAACGCCAAAGAATCTTCTTCTCATTCAAAGGAATTATTGGGGAAAAATCGCTCTTTGGAGAATAAAGCTGAAATTGTGGTAGGAATTCTGTCTCTTGCAAAAATATCCGCACGTTCAGTCCATGGTCTAGAACTTCGGCATTCCCATTACCAATCAAGCTTTTCCCACTGGTTGGAAGTTTTCGATCAAGGAGAGTGGCATCCATATTCACTCTCTACAGGTCAACCAACGGAATTAACAAACTATTTTCCTTGGTGGCGTGGTCCTGTGCCATTTGTCAATTTATCAGGAGGGAAGAAGCTAAACACAAAAGTTTCTGTTTCCTGGGGTGAAGAGTCGGCTTTAATGTCAGTTAAAAAGGCTTCTGATGATATAGAAAAAGCCTTGTTAAACATCTCCTTTTTTTCACTACCACTAGATGTTCAACAAGTTTATAGAGTGATGATTGTGGCTCCATTGGGGGCATTGCTGCTGGTTTTTTTGCGGAATGTAATTGGACTTGGCACATTTGGTACTTTCATGCCAGTGTTGATGGCCATGTCTTTTAGAGAGACGGAACTACTGTGGGGATTGTTGTTATTTACAATCATCATAAGTATCAGTTTGGTAGTGCGAATCTACTTTGAAAGCTTGAAATTGATGGTTGTTCCGAGGTTGTCTGCTTTATTGATTGTCGTAATTTTGGTTATGGCCGGACTCAGCATCATTGGTCATAAACTGGATATGGGTGGTGGTCTTTCCGTAGCTCTATTTCCCATGGTTATTTTGACCATGACCGTAGAACGTATCTCAATTTTATGGGATGAACGGGGGCCAGCCCAGGCCATTAAGCATGGAATCGGCAGCTTGGCAGTCGCCTCATTGTGCTATGTAGTAATGACTCAAGATTTGGTGGAACATCTCTTCTTTGTTTTTCCCGAATTGTTACTTATTTTATTGGCTTTCACACTGTTATTAGGACGTTATACAGGTTATCGACTGATGGAGTTGGTACGTTTTAGAGCTTTGGCGAAAGAGTAGAGATGTTTTCATTAATCAGACAACTCAAAGAAAAAGGGGTTTTAGGTTTAAATGCTCGCAATGGCGCATATATTCTGCCACATAATCCCCGGCGACTCTATCCTTTGGTGGATGATAAACTCAGGACCAAAAAGCTAGCTGTAGCTGCTGGTGTTGCCGTACCAGAACTTTATGGAGTTGTAGAAACACCTCATCAGGCTGGTGAGATATTGCAAACCCTTGAAAAATATTCTGATTTTGTAATTAAACCTACTCATGGCAGTGGTGGAGATGGTATTCTTGTTATCGTTGGCAGAACAAAAAAAGGGTTTCGCTCTGCCAATGGAACTTTGGTAACCAAAGAGGAAATTGCTTTTCACATAAACAATACCCTAAGCGGTATCTATAGTTTAGGCGGTCAACCTGATGTTGCATTAGTCGAATATAGAGTGAAGTTTGACCCCGTATTTGAAGATATTACTTTCAATGGTGTACCTGATATTCGCATTATTGTCTTTTACGGCATCCCCGTAATGGCGATGGTCCGTTTACCGACCCGTTCCTCTTCTGGCAAAGCTAATTTGCATCAAGGAGCAATCGGCGTTGGTATCGACATGGCCAGCGGAACAACACTGAAAGCAGTATATAAAAATGACATTACTGAGGAGCATCCCGATACAGGCAATCCAGTGATGGGAGTGGTTATTCCTCATTGGAAAAAACTGTTAACTATTGCTGCCAACTCCTTTGAGTTAACTGGTCTGCCTTATCAGGGTATTGACATTGTTCTGGATAGGGATCTGGGACCACTGGTACTAGAGCTTAACGCGCGTCCCGGTCTTGGTATTCAAATAGCCAATAGAACTGGTCTTGGCAAACGTCTCCAAAAGGTTGAGCAATATAGAAGAGAGATTAACAGCCTGGAAGAGCGTGTAGCCTTTAGCCAAGAACATTTCTCTGTTTTATGAAATATCTTTTTTAAATCCATTTCATTCTTCTGAAAACCCAAATATTTATTGCAACCATAAAGACAAGAAGAGTACATACAATCCAGAATGCCCATTTGTATTCCACCCCCGGCATACCACCAACATTTATTCCAAGCAGACCGGTTAAAAATCCCATTGGTAGAAAAATACCTGTAAGAACAGAAAGCATGTACATTGCTCTATTCATGCGTTCTGATGAACTGTTTCTGATCTCATCCTGCATAACGACTGCACGATCTCGAAATGATTCCAAATCTGCTAAAAACCTCAGCAGTTGGTTGCTTTTTTCTCTAACCCAGCGTTTATGGACCTTTTTTATCCAGGGAATTGGCTCATTATAAAGAGCTTCAAGTGCTCTATGCTGAGGTATAAGGTGTCTGCGCAGTTCAATTACTTCATGGCGAAGGTCAAGAAGTTTATCTGCAAGAGTCTCGTTAGTTTCTTTTGAGCTTTGAATTTCAATATTATCAAGCTCTTGCTCTAAGTGGTCTAAAATTGGCTCCATTCTTTTAAAAAGGCGATCCAATAGTCGAATCAAAAGACCTGGACCATCCACCGGTCCTTTTTTTATTGAAATCGCATGATAAATGTCCTGAACAGATTTTAGTTTTTCCTGGCGAACAGTAATTGCTCTGTTTTCATCCAGCCAAATATTTAGAAATGCCATATCTTCTGGGTCAGCACCGCGGTTGAAGTTAATACCCCGTAGTGTGGTCAATATGCCATTGCCCTCTTTTAAAAGACGAGGGTTGCTGTTAGTGTCGAGAATTGCTCTTAGCAGAAGTTCGTCAAGTCCAGATTCTCTAGACAACCAGTCATTTGCAAGACTCTGGTCCGATTGCAGATGAACCCATAAGAACCCTTGTTCTGGACTCCAGGATCTTATTCTATCCCACCCTATCTCTTCGCCACCACCTTGACCATCTAGGATAAAGGCGTGGATTAAACCTTCAATAGGTTCCATGGTATTCTCCTTTAGTGAAATCATGTTTTTTCAGTAATAGTATTTAAATCTATTACAGTCTCGTTTTGGCTCCAAGCCTTGGGTACTTCTTTTAGATAAATATCCTGTTGAGGGTAGGGTATTTGAATCTTTTCCTCTTTAAACCTATCCCATATTCTGAGCAGAACACCAGACTTTATTGCAGTAGGTCTTTGAACTCGCCAATCAGTAAAATAGTGAACATGGATATCTACTGAGGAAGCTCCAAAGTTACTGATCCATACCGCAGGTATCGGATCATTCAATATTTTTTGATTCTCTTCTAGTACTTCACGTATTACGCGGATTGCATGGTGGAGATCAGTATTATAATGTACGCCAATTAGAAATAGAGTCCGTATTACAAAATTGCTATGTGTCCAGTTGGTAAAAGAGTTGGATGCAATTTCTGAGTTGGGAATGATGACCTCATGGTTATCCCAGGTCTTGACCGTAACAGCTCTGATTCCAATCTTAGTCACTTCTCCCTCTTTTTCTGCTACTCGAATGACATCTCCTGTTCGTATCGGTCTCTCAACCAGCAGTAGAAGGCCACTGACAAAATTATTGGCAACATTCTGTAGACCAAAACCCATACCAACACCTAAGGCACCAGCTACTATAGCTAAATTTGTCAGATCAATTCCCATATATCGGAGGGTAAACAGGAAGCCTAAAATCACCACTCCATATTGGGCAAAAACAGAAAGACTATGTCTTATTCCGACGTCAGAGACTTTTCTGAACATCATTCTGAAAGTAAATTGCCTGACAAGACGGCTGAGCCAAATAAAAGATGAAACCAAGACAACTAACAAAAACAGGTCCGCAACTTGGATATGGGTTTTGCCCCAGTCAAACAAAATATACGACCAAACTTTAACTACTATTTGTGCTGGTTTGGATTGGATATCCCACCCATAGAGAAAAAACAGGGCAAACCAAGCTGACACAAATAGAAGTAACCTACCAATTCGATGTATGGGATCAATAACACCTTGAATCCAGAACAGACCATTACGAAATTTAAGGTTGATGCGGTTTTTTAAAATGACAGCTACATCATCCCATAAACCATGAAGAATAGACCAAACAGTGAATACCAAAATGAGCCAGGAGACATATTTGCAAGCTACCCATCCCAGATTGACAAAACCAGCTAAACCTATGGCAGATGCAACCAAAAACGATAAAGGAACAAGCAGGCTGAGCAATTGAATGATTTGTATCCAATATCCTTCACCCAGCCGTTTAGATAGCCCATCCATAGCACCTTGACGTAAACTAAATACAGGTATAATCCCAATAAATAGAAACATCATAAAAGCCCGATCAAAAAGATCCTGCAATGGTTGGGAAAATGTCATCGCATGGGTTAAAATCATTATTCCAGAATATAGACCTCCAAAGAATACAACCCAGGCCACAAAATGAAACTGACGTAAATGATTTTCCCCAGCTTCAGGATTTAATTCTATGAGAAAAAAGCGCAAAAGTTGAATTGTAAGAGTGACCGCAAGTGGTAAGGTAACTATGGTATACAAAACAATGCTTGAAGGAGGGATTTGCCCAAGAAATTTGATGGCAATCAGCAAAAATACCGCTATGGATAAGTTCCAAAAATTATTTTGGATTGCAGAGGTTAATTGTAGGGTTGATGATTTGCCGAAACTGATCTCTGTGGCAGTTTTGCTATCATTCTGAATTTTGACTATACGCTGCCGGACCCAAAAACAAAATACCAACCAGCAAGTTTCAAGAAATAGAAGCAGACCCAAAGAAAATGATGATTTATCTTTAACTGTATTGATTACATCTGTAAATGCATAGCTAATTTTACTCCACAGTTCTTGTGGAAAAATTATTAGATCATTGCCTAAAATCTGCCACTCTTGAACAGTTGATGGAAGACTCTGTCGGGTTAGGAGATCAGCCTGGGTTCTTGCTGACAGAATTTTTTTAACCTTTTGCCGTTCCTGCAAAACAGCTTGATTCAAAGTTAAGGCAACTTTAGTCAAGCTGTTATAGGCTTGGATTAACCCATTTATATCTTTTTTTTGCACAGATTTAAGCCAGTCTGAAGTTGATCGTTTTTCAGTAACAGATAATAGCTGACTAAGAACCTCTTCTTTCCGATGTAATAGAGCTAAAACTGCCTCTGAGCCTGCTTGAAATGCAATCAACTCATCCAACTTAACTTGAATAAGCGCAGAAGTAAGTTCGGTAGCTACGAGCTGTTCAGACTCAGCTCCTCGTTGGTTTCTAAGTTCTGCCACACGAATTTCCATCTGGAATAGACGAATACGTTCTTCTGCCAATTGAATGCGCCAATCTACAAACTGTCGTTTGCCATTGATTTCAAGGGAGTCTCCAACTAATGTTTCTCGTTCACCCTGCAACTCTTTTATCTTTTCTCTTTGTTCTTTGATATTTGTTTGCAGTCGGTTTCTTGTCTGTTCTAGAGCTTCTTTTAAATTACGTTTTTGGAGGGTATTAAAGTGACTTTGTAAAATATTTGACCATTCCAAAGCAAGCTGTTCTCGCTGTTTAGCCTGCTTGAGTAATTCCTGGGTTATGGCTAAACGTTTTTTTTTCCAAGTTCAACAATTTTTCTTTATTAGTAAGTTCGGCTTCTAAATTAGGGAGCTGTTCCTTTCTGGCCAATTCTGCATTTTCCCCAGTAGTACTTTTCAGCGTTTGGACCTGGCGATGAAGTTGCTGTATTGCAGTTTCTTCTGTTTTTATGATATCTACCAAACTTTGCAGATCAACATCAGCGCTTTCAACACCCATGTGGGCAGCTTCAAGATCCAATCTACCTTGTTCAATTAGATTTAAATCAACATTATTGAGTCGAAGTTCTGCTAATCTTTTTTTCTGTTCAATTGTCAGGATCTCAAGATTGTTTTTGCCTTGAGATAGTAGAAGATTGGCCTCATCTAAACTTTTTTGTCGAGCAACAAGGGTTTCTGATAATAACTGACCATCTGCTACTGCAAATATGGGGATACTACTGAGGAGAAAAATTAAAAAAGTTAGAACGAAGGTTCTCATTAAAATCTCTTTATCTCTTTGAGTTGGTTGATACATTCCAACAAGTTAGCCTTGCGAATAGGTTTTGCCAGATAAAGATTGCATCCGGCATGCAGGCTTCTCTGTGTGTGTTCCTGCATTGCATGAGCTGATAATGCGACAATGGGTGTAGGCTGCAATCCATTTTCCTTCTCCCATGCCCGTATGGCCTTGGTTGATGTATACCCATCCATTATCGGCATCTCCATATCCATAAAGACAATATCATACTTATCTTTTTGGAACTTCATAAAAGCCTCAGCACCATCTTCTGCGGTTATAATTGTATGCCCGGAAGAATTTAAAAATGCTTGACATATAATCAAGTTTTCTTCTGCGTCATCTACCAACAGTATAGTCAAGTTGTTTGCTGGAGACTCACGGT
>JADFYX010000007.1 GCA_015232795.1 Magnetococcales bacterium | reverse complement strand
GAGAGAGGGGGCAAATAACCGGCTTACGGGTAAAATAGCCAGCGTGGAAAAAAATCTTGGTAGAAAAATAAATAAGTAATCTATTTTTTCTTATAAATTAGCTGATCTTTCCTAATCTACATCCTTACGTCATCCAGTTTTTCACTTCTGAGATGATATTCCATCTTTATTCTCAATGGCTCCATAAACCTAGAGTCGGCTCATTGTGGCTTTCTGTCCTAAACCATGAATATCTAAAAAGTTTTTTACACTCCCATCTACAATCATGAAAAATTATCATCATCATTCGATTTTTTTAATATCATTTTATGATCATCACCATAGATTAAGTTCGATATAAAAATATGATGATGTTTGTGATAATTTTTCGTTTTACTTTTCAGTACTTGTGCCATATTTACTACTAGCAGGAACCATCTCATTATTGAGAGCAATAATTTACCAGGATAAGCAACTATGCCAAACACAAAATTACTAAACCTGGAGTCAACAGGTACAAAATTTGATTGTATGCCAGTGCAATATAATAATCTTGAAAGCGGGTTTATTAATTTTGTGAAAAACAGGCGGCCTGAAATGTGGCTATTGCTCGAAAAAGCTAGGGAGCGTGGTTTGATCGTGGTAGACGAGGAAAATGATGCCATCACCGCTACCAACCGCTTGATGTGGACTAATCCAGTGTTACATGACTGCTTGGCAACTATGGTGGATCAATGGGTCCGAGCCAATGATGATAAGGTGAACAATTTTTACAAGCCTTTTTAGTAGAGTGTCTTGGAGTGAAACATATGGAAGAGAAAAAAAGTATTATTGCATTGTTTGACCACCTTCTAGAGCCGAAATTAAAGTGGAATATTAACGCCTTAAACCTGCTCAAGGTTGTTGAGATCAATGAGGGCAAAGCCAAGATCGTTGTTAATCTCATTACGGACGACAAAGATCAGATTATGGCCTTCAAAAAGGAGTCTATAGAAGCTTTACGCTTGATATTTGATGGTGAAGTGGAACTTGAAGTCAATCGAGCTCAGGTTGGGGTTGAAGGGGTGGACGGAGTCAAACATATAATTTTTGTTGGTAGTGGCAAAGGTGGTGTTGGAAAATCTACAGTATCGGTCAACTTAGCGATAGCCTTAGAGAAGTTGGGTTTTTCTGTCGGTTTAATGGATGCGGATATTTATGGGCCAAGTATTCCAACTATGATGGGCAAATTTGAAAGTCCGGAGGTTCTTCCTGGGGAACAGTTGCTGCCATTGCAAAGGCATGGTGTGAGTTTTATTTCTGCTGGAAGTCTTATCCCGCCGGGTAAGGCTCTGGATTGGAGAGGGCAACTTGTCAGTGGAACCTTGGTCCAATTTATCAAACAGACCTGCTGGGGCGAGTTGGATTTTCTAATTGTGGACCTACCTCCTGGTACGGGAGATGCGCAACTGACCCTGGCTTCCAAACTTCGTACTGCTGGCGTGGTTCTAGTCACCACTCCTCAAGAAGTAGCCTTGGGAGATGTGCGCCGTGCCCTGGACCTCTTTCACAAACAGGAAGTACCAGTACTGGGAATCGTTGAGAATATGGCTTGGCATTTGTGTGAATCCTGTGGCCATCAAAACCACCCTTTTGTGACGAGTCAAGAAGCCACATTGGATATTGAAGTTCTGGCCCGCCTTCCTTTACTTAGAGAAATCTCACAGGGGGCCGATAATGGAGTGCCCGTTATTCTAGAAAACCCAGAATCAGAAGCTAGCATAGCATTTATTGCTATGGCCAGAAGGTTGGTAGAGATAACTGAAGCATTTCAAGTGAAGGTTGCATAGCCACAGTTGGGTTGTTTTAAAATGATGGTTTCTAAAAATATTAGAGTTCTCCAACCCAGAAAACTACCTATATAAAATATATTTCAAATATATCATTATGTTACAATATAACAATCAATACTAACAGCAACTCTTTCTGCTTAAAGAAGAGTTGTGGCAAAAAAAATAAAATCAACGGTTCTAAGGGAAAGGCTTGAACCTATCCCCCCAAATAGTAAAAAGGATTAGATCAAATGATTGATAATGGCATGAATCAAGAAATAATATCCCATGAGCGTCCTTGGGAGGAGTTACGTGATGCTATTTCTCAGAATCAGACCGAGTCAGTAGAATCGGCAATAGAAGGAATGTCCAACGCTGAGACAATGCGTGGAATGCTGCAGTTGGACGCAAAAGAAAGAGAAATAATACTGACTCTGGCTGAACCAGCAAGTGCAGCCGAGATTATTGTAGATATGCCAAATAATTTAGCGGCAGATTTGATGTCCAGCCTACAGCCCGAAGATGCTGCGACAATCCTTGAAGAGCTATCAGTAGAGAACCAAGCAGATATTATGTCTGAACTTGGAGATAAAGAGGCTGATCTGATTTACAATCAGATGACCAACCTTGAACAAGTTGAAATTGTCCGGCAGATAAGTTCTTATGCAAAAGGTTCTGCCGGGGACCTAATGTCCACAAAATCTTTTACAGTTAAAAGCTCTGAGACGGTTGGTGGGGTTTTACGTCGTCTTGGATCTGAGGAGGATGAACTCGATCATTATCGTGGGCAATTTTATCCGTATGTGGTTGATGAGAACAATCGTTTGTTGGGTGTATTATCAATTCTGCACATGTTGCAGGAAAAAAGAGCCAGTCTGGTTACCGACATTATAATTAAACCAGTTTCAGTGCAGGTTGAAACCACACTGGATGAGTTAAATCGTTTATTTACTGAAAATAGCTTCTTCAATCTACCTGTGGTGGATGAGCAAGGTATCTTACTGGGTATTATTTCCAGAGCAGATGTGGAGAAAGCTATCCATGAAGGAGTAGAGCTAGATTCTTTAAAAAGTAGTGGTGTGTTAGAAGATGAACTTCGCTCAATGCCACTTTTGCTTCGCTCACGGAGGCGACTCTCCTGGCTCAGTGCCAATATTGTTCTTAACATTATTGCTGCCAGCGTTATTTCCTCTTATGAAGAGACCCTAACTGCGGTCATCGCTATCGCCGTATTTTTGCCAATGGTTTCTGATATGAGTGGTTGCTCAGGCAATCAGGCCGTTGCTGTCAGTATGCGAGAATTGTCCCTAGGAATTCTTAAGCCAATAGATATGGCCCATGTCTGGTTTAAAGAGGTGATGGTGGGGGTCATTAACGGTACTGTTTTGGGTATTTTAATTGGCTTAGTAGCTTGGGGCTGGAAAGGCAACCCCTATCTAGGTTTAGTGATCGGTCTGGCCCTTGCCATAAATACAGTTATTGCTGTCTCCATAGGAGGAACCGTACCACTTTTGCTTAAGCGTTTTGGTGTTGATCCTGCGGTTGCATCAGGGCCATTACTAACTACAGTCACTGATATGGCAGGATTTTTTCTTGTGTTGAGTCTTGCAACATTGATGATGCCATTGTTAACTTGAATGCAAAAGGTAACTAACATGAAAGATGCATTACTTGATCTTCGTGCGGTATTTGCTTACAAGATTATACTGTTCGGTATTAAACTCTCCCCAAACGGACATTTTAAAGACACTATGCTTTTAACATACTTCAGAGCCATTTCTACAGAAGCTGAGTTCTTGGATAAAATGAGAAAATTTGATAATTAACGGTGATGGCTACTGAATTTATTATTAACTCTGAAGGATTTTTGTTAAAATAAAAGTAGTTTCTTTATTGGTGTTATTGGTATTTTGGGAAAAATCTTGTGAATATTAAAGCTAACAGTAGATCTATTATTTCAGAAGAAGAAACAATACTACAGCTATTGGAAGCAGTCCAAAGTGGCAGGATTTTTATCAATCTTTCTTTGCAGGGGAAAGAGCAAAACTACAGGACCCGGTTGTTAAAAATTGGTGATAATAAGGACTCTCTTTTTTTTGCTCCTCTGGAACCTGCCCAAGGCAACATGAAAATACGGGCTTGCCGTGATACTGCTGCGGTAAATATTTCATTTGTCTATAAGAATCAGATATATCAAGGGAGTATTACTTTTTTAAAAGTACTCGCCGTCAATGGAAACAACCTTTTACAATGCACGCTACCTGAACAGTTACAGCCCACCCAGAAAATTCGTCGCCGAGAAGAGAGTCGGGTCATTGTCTTGAATAAGACTGATCTAATTGTTACGGTAATGATGAAAGGTAGACAAAAAGTATCAGGTGTAATTGAAGACCTCTCCACTGGCGGCCTGTCATTCTCTTGTCCATCCCTTAGCTCACCCTTTAAAGGTGGTGATGTAGTCTCAATATCTATTGGAGGCGATCTTTTAAAGGGGAAACCTATTATTGCATCAGGTATTATTCGCCGTTGTGTAATTATGAGGCAAGACCAGAAGACCGATAAGTGTGCGGACTATTATGGTTTGCAGTTTTATAATTTATCCCCAGCTACAGATATAGCGATTGACCGTTTGGTACGATCGAGGTTTACAAAATAAAATTGATAGATATTGCAAAGATATACAACCCACATGGCTGAACTGCTCAACAACAAATGACTCAAATGATTTAGTTATACTCATGAGGAATATCCAATTGTTCTATAAATGACTATTATCAGCTCTTCAAAGGAATATTTTGCGCATTGTAGGAAATATTTGCTTTATTCACTAGTTAAAACCCCTCTGTTTTAATAGATATTCCCCGTAAAAATTGCATTAACCCAATAGATATTAACTGTTTAGCTGTTTTGGCACATATTCAGCAGTTAGTGAAAGTTAGAGAAGTAAAAAAATCACTAAAAATATGCAGATATTTATTGGGTAGAAGTCATGATGCAAGATAATATGAGCCTTAATGTTTATGAAGATCAAAATACAGGTGAAGCGGTTATTACAGTAGGGCAGAGATTAGATTCAACTGTAATTAGAGAATTTATTTACGTTTTCTCTCGTTATGAACAGAATAGAAAATTTCTTATTAATTTAAAAGATGTTGAAAGCTTTGGCTTGGCATCTTTAGAACTTTTAATGCTTTTAAGTGGTTGTGTAGGTGCTGATAGATCAAGAATTTCAGTTACAAGATGTAACCATAACGCCATAAACAGTGCTGTTAAGTTTCAACTATTTAAATAAATAATGTGAGTTTATGTTGATAAAAATTACTTATATAAGGTTTTTTACCAATAGTCTCACCAACTATCCCCTTGTTAGTTTTGCCACAGCTCTTTTTATGTCCTCTAAAATTAAAAATCCTGCCGGAACCAGCACAAGGCTTAATAGTGTGGCGTAAAGAATGCCAAACCCCAATGATACTGCCATGGGGATTAGAAACTGCGCCTGGGTACTTTTTTCTAGGAGTAGGGGGGTTAAACCAAAGAAGGTGGTTAGTGATGTTAATAAAATAGGGCGAAACCTGGCAGCTCCCGCTGTGTGTGCCGCCTCAAAAGGTGTAAGCCCCTCTTTTAAACGGCGGTTGATCCAGTCCACAAGTACCAAGCTATCGTTTACAACAACCCCAGCCAAAGCGAGCATTCCCATAATGCTCAACAGGCTTAAGTTCATACCCACTAAAACATGTCCCAACACTGCACCAACTATACTAAACGGGATTACCAGCATCACCAAAAGAGGTTTTACATAAGAGCGTAAGGGGATTGCCAATAGCCCATATATACAAAACATGACAAACAGAACCCCCATGCGAAGGCTGCCAAAAGATTCACTTTGCTCTTTTAATTCTCCTTCAAAAGTATATCTTACACCTGGATGGTTTATGATCAATTCATCAAGAAAAACCTTCAGATCACTTGAGATGGTATTGATATTTACCCGACTTTTTTCAATGTCGGCGGTTACGTTTACCGCCCGGTTACGATCTACCCGGCGGATGGTGGAAAACCCTTGATCAAGCTTTAAATTGGCAACTGTTTTAATAGGAACAGGATAACCTTCTGGGGTTCTAATGCGTAATGACTCTAAGGCAGCAAGGTTTTTTCTATCATCCAAGGGCAGGCGTATCATTACCCTTACATCATCACGCCCCCTTTGCAGACGTTGGGCCTCTGCACCAAAAAAAGCTTGACGAACCTGTCTGCCCAAATCGGTCGCCGAAAGCCCTAAAAGTTCAGCCTCTTTGCGTATGGTGAGGGTGATTTCCGGTTTGCCCTTCTCAAAGCTATCTTGGATATCAAACACCCCATCATATTCGCCTAGCTGACTGCTGATTTTTTTTGCAACTTGGTTTAACTGCTCAAAATCCTGTCCCATTAATTGAACGTTTATCGGTGCACCACCATGACCTATCTCAGCCTTAAAATTAAGCTCTTTAGCTCCTGGAATATTACCTATACCACTGCGCCACTCCCTAACCAATTGAGAGGTTGATACATCCACTGTACGCTCTTCAGGTGGCACTAGTTCCAAGCTTATTTGGGCTAGCTCTGGATTTCCTCCTCTGGCGGATGATCGTCCAGCATTCCAACCAATACTGGTTAGAACATTGTGAATTACCGACTCTCCCGTGTTAGGGTCGCGATATTTTTCTTGTAATTTAAGGGCATATTGTTCCATACGATTAGCATGGTTCTCTGTGCGTTCTACCGATGTTCCAGTCTGCATAGCTAAGGTAGCTCGTGCTGTTTCACTCTGCACCCGTGGAAAAAATGTAAAGCCGTAACGACCACTAGCTACAAAAGCCAATACAATAAAGGAGAAACCAGCAAAAAGCGCGAAGGTAAGATAACGTCGCGACAGGGTCCACTCTAAAAAAGGTTGGTAATATCTGTTAATACCCCTCTCAAGCCCATCGGCAAACGCCATCTGAAAACGCTGGAACGGTCCGGGATGATCCACAATTTTTGATTTAATGTGTGAGAGGTGGGTAGGAAGAATCAGTTTGGATTCAGCCCAGGAAAAAAGTAAAACTGGAATTACCACCAGGGGAATCTGGGCAAAAATCGGCCCTCGTCGCCCTTCCATAAACATGAGGGGTAGAAAGGCGGCAACAGTGGTTAAAAGACCAAAAGTTACAGGTACAGAGACCTCTTGAGCACCAATAATGGCTGATTCCAACCCATCTTTTCCATCTTTAATACGACGATATATATTTTCACCAGTGATAATGGCATCATCAACGACAATTCCAAGCACGAGTATGAAGGCAAAAAGGGTGACTATGTTTATGGTTACTCCCAACTCTGGCATTATCATGAGTGCCCCCATAAAGCTTATGGGTATACCGACACAGACCCATATAGCCACACGTAGGCGCAAAAACAGGGTCAAACAGAGAAACACCAATATTCCCCCTTGCCACGCGCTGGTCAAGAGAGTCTCCAATCTCAACCGGACAATACGGGATCGATCACGCCAATAGTCCACATAAACCCCAGCAGGAAAAAGGCTTTTACTCCGGCTAACATAATCACGAACCGCTGCCCCAATATCCATGGCGTTCTGTTGCCCGGTACGGTAGACCTCGATAAGTACAGCAGGGTTGCCATTAAAACGCGAAAATAGAGATTCCTCCTCAAATCCATCACGAATAACCGCTATCTCTCCTAAAGTGAGAAGACTGCCATCGGGTTTAGTGAGAATGGGAATACGGGCAAAATCATCACCTCGATAGGCCTGTGCTTTTGTCCGTAGCGTAATCTCTCCATCCAATGTTTTTAAGGAACCAGCGGGTAAATCGGCAGAGTGGCGTTGTATTGCCGCAACTACTTGGGCAAAGGTCAAGTTAAACTGCTCTAAAATAATATCGTTTATCTCTATTGAAATTTCAAAAGGACGCACACCCATCAACTCTACTTGGGTTACTTCCGGCAGGTTGACAATATCATCCCGCACGCGTTCTCCAAGTTTTTTTAAAGACTCCTCAGGAATGTCTGCTGCCACAACAACACTTATAACTTCCCGGCGGAACTCTTGCACGCTGACAATAGGAGATTCAACTTCATCAGGAAAAGAGGAGATAGCATCTACCTTGTTTTTAATGTCATCGGAGATATCTCGTGGACTACGGCCTTTTTGTACTTCTACTTGTACCAAACCCTGACCTTCAAATGCAGAAGATGTGATAGATTCAATTCCACTTAAGCTTGATATGGCCTCCTCAATTCGAATTACAGCAGCTTCCTCTACCTCCTCTGGGGATGCACCACGGTATGCAACTGTTATATTTACAATATCTGGTTCAAATTCAGGAAAAACCTCAAGGGGAATTCTCTGGCTCATGGACCAACTACCTAGAACCAAAATTGTGATCATCATTAAGTTGGCAGCCACACCATTGCGGGCAAACCAATCGATCATGCCCTGCATATTAATTATCCCCTTTGTCTATTTGCTGTTGGGGTTTTAAAGGGTGTGGGGCTTTTTGTTTGTCTTGTTGAACAGTGATCAGTGCGCCATCAGGGGTGTAGGGAAGGGGAGTTAGTGATATTCTTTCCAAAGCTTTTAACCCGCCATTTATTACCACAGATTCTGCATTTCTAAAGATAATATCAACTTTACGTCGCTCAAGATGGTTCTCAGCATCAATCAACATAACCCGGTCTCCTGGGCCAGCGGTATGACGGGGTAGAACGAACACATTATCCACTGTACGCCCCTCTATTGCTGCCTCGACAAAAAGACCATCGAGAATATTTTGCTTGTATTTTGCACCTTGCTCAGATGAATTTATCCTCGCTACAAGAATAACCTGTCTGGTATGGGAGTCCACAACAGATTCCATGCGGACGATATCTCCACTCCACTGCTGGTTGCTAGCTCCTTGTCCGGAAGTGGTTAGTTTTACTTTTGGGCCATAACCACTACCTTCATTATCTTTTTTTAAAGCAGAAAGATCTAATAGAGAAAGATCCTGGCTACTTATTGGTAATCTGACCTCCCACTCTGCGGTAGCATAAATTTCTCCTAGGGTCTGACCTTTGCCAACAAACTGTCCAAGATCAGCCTGTTTTTTAACAACACGCCCGGTAAACGGGGCGATAATTTCAGTGCGTTTGAGATCCAAAAGAGCTGTGTCTCGTTGGGCTTGTTTAAGCTCTAGTTCTGCCTCAAGGTTATGGCGTTGGGCAGGGATAAGGTCCAAGCCATTTTTTAAGTTTAATACAGCAGAACGCCGGGAGAGAAGCTCTCTTTCTCCTTGCTCAACAGCACTTTCGGTTACTGTTCCTGCCTTTTTAAGAATACTCAACCTTTTAAACTGCCGTTCGGCTAGGTTAAGGAGTTGATTTTCGATTTCTAGCTGTTTTTCTTTATTGACTCTGGAAGTTTCTAGCTCTTCTAAACGGGCAGTTACTACATTAATAGAGGCTTCAAGGTTGAGAGCAAACAGGCGGTAGGATTCAGGATCAATACGGGCGAGAAGATCGCCTTTTGCAAAAAATGCTCCTTGGATAAATTTAGGGTCAACCTCCACTAAACGGCCCGCTGCCTCGGAGGTAACTGCACTGCGGAGATATGGGGCAATCAACCCTTGAGAAGATATCCAAACAGTAAAAGATGTAGGTTTTGCAGTTATGGTTGTAACTGTAATTTTGGCTGGACTAGATTCCTTAAGCTTTGGTTCTGGCCCAGTTTTAAGCAGTGTTATTCCCACAGCAGCAGAAATTATTATGACCAACAGGGGTAGAAAAAAACGACGAGCAGTTTGCATTTTTTGGCCTTATGATAACAATCTTTGTTGCACCCGGATATTTTTTATATTTGGGAATTGTCAATAAAAAGTAGCTTGTCTTGTGCTTAACTATATGATTTTTGCTATTTGGTAAAGAAAATAATTTTTTGGTCGATTTCCTACCCAAGAACATATGATATCGTAAAATATCCTTAACAGCCTGGAACAAAATAAGGATTATGAAAGAAGCCCGCTTGTATTTAAATATCCTGTGCATAGTTTAAAAGATAAATAGTAGCCCACTTAATACTTTCATTAATATTTTTTATTGTAAGTTATCAATACAATTTTCTCATCAATTTTAGCCAAATACAAGCTTATGAGTATTTATTTTGATTATCTTGTTTACCTTTTTATTGAGGAGCGTTATATAATTAACAGGCGTTAATATTGTTGGTGAAATTATATATAAAGCTAACAATAAAAAATTGTTTAATGTCCATATGTAAAATATTTATAGATCAGTATCTTTTGCAATTGCAGGTAGATAGCATTTGATGTAACATAATGGACATAATTTTTAAATTTTAGATCAACTTTTCTTTTTGTGAAATTTTAACATATTGAAATAACAGCTAAATTTCTTACGTGAAAATTAGGTATGATACATAATGATGTGCCTATCAAGAAATTTAATCATTGCTATTTTAATATGAGTTAGGAGAGATAAATAGTGAACAAAAACTGTTGGGACCATCATAGATGTGGTTTTGGTCCCCATGAATGTAATGGCAGTGAAGGCCGTGTGTGTCCTGCTGCTGTTCATGAACATGCTGACGGCTTTTTAGGTGGCGAGAATGGTGGTCGTGCATGCTATTTTATCCTTGGTACTGTATGTTGTGGGGAAGGTGCAAAACCGCAAAAAGAGAAACAAAAGAGATGCAAATCCTGCTCTTTTTACCATATTTTGAATGCGAAATATGGTAAAACCTTTAGTGAACATAATTTTTTGCGATATGTAGTTAATTCTGAGAATCGTTCGGTGTATTAGATAGTGTTCGGATAATTTATGAATTTGGTTGCATTTGATGGTCGCGAGGTGCCCTATACCCTTATTAGGGTACGATCAAGAAAAAAAATGACCGTGTTGGTCACCCCAAATGGGGAGGTACAAGTTAGGGTTCCTGTTCGGGTGACCCTTCATCAGGTGGAAAAATTTCTTAAACAGTGCCGAGAATGGGTTTTAAAACGGCTATGTGTAGTTGAAAATCAGATTCTTGCCCGTCCTGTATTGTCACAGGGTGCGGTTATCCCTTTTTTAGACGAACAATTAACCCTGCATTTTTCTACTGGCAAAGGCCGGGGTATAGAGAAGTTTGATGACAAGCTTTTTGTTCCAGAGTTATGGTCGCAAGATGTTGGGCAACTCATCCAACGTCTAGAGTTGTGGTATTCCCGTCAGGCACGCAAACATTTTCTTCTCAGGTTGAACCATTTTTCTGAAATCATGGGGGTTAAGTACAACCGCCTTACTATCCGCAGCCAAAAAACCATATGGGGTAGCTGTTCAGCCAAATGTAATATCAACCTGAATTGGCGGTTAATGTGGATGCCGTCTAATGTTGCAGATTATGTGGTTATACATGAACTTAGTCACCTTGATTATATGGACCACTCCCCTGAATTTTGGCAAAGGGTAAAAACATTCTCTCCAGATCACCGATTACTAAGATCCCAATTAAAGAAAGTCACCCCACCATGGTAACTATTTTTTGCAGTGTTTCTAATAACCTCTCCACTGCATCTGGTTTTCTGCTACACCAAAACCTGCATCGTTAAACCCCGAACCTTGGGATCTATCATAATCATTAGCTGAAAATCTTTGTCCTGAAGATCTATGTTCGCCTATTTTTCCTGAGCCTTCAATAGCTGCCTTGTAAACCATTTCCAAAGCATCCGGCCCATCATCATGGGACTCACCCTCTCCCCAGTGACGAAGCTGTTCTATAAGGGTGTTACAAGAGCGGTGAAACCTTATAAGACCATTATTTATATGTGGTTGTAGACTGCTTATTCTCAGCTCTTTATCTCGCAGGGGTTTAATTCCTTTAGCTGGTATGGGTATGTTTACACGGGCTGAGCGGCGGATGAGTTCATCCTTGAAAAATTCTTGAAATTGCACAGTTTCCACCACCCATAAGCGACAATCATAGCGTTCTTGGCTAGCAATTACATCGGCTATTATCTGGTCTGGGTGACGACGACGAATATCGGCCTCTACCACATTTAACACTCCGGTTTCTCTATCATATCCAGCCACAATTATTGCCGATGGATCACCCCTGTTGCCAGATTTTCCCATAGATGGGTCTACCGCACCAAAATAGAGCCATTCTGGATTTTCTTGGGTCCAGTAGGAGAAATTTTGAAATGGGGCATTATGGTGTTGGGGTTGGTTTTGCAACTCAGCATCAAAGGTGTCGGCACCATCCCGGCAGCGGATTTTCATCAATGTTTCTAGAGAGCGAACATGGGGCCATGAAATTATAGCACCAGCCTCCATAGCTTTTTTATGTTGCAGATAAAATTGATCTGCCTGACTCTCTCCATCCTGGTTGAGAATATCCTGCCAGCGATCCCATAAAGGCATATTATCAGGCCAGCTTATTATGGCACAAAACCTTTTTGACTCCCATAAGGGGTTGTTGAATAGCCTGGAGAGGAGGGAGTCATGATGAAGAATTGTGCCAACACAAAGCACATCCATAGAATCATCTGGTGGCCCTAACTTTAAAACCACACTCCGCAACCACTCATCAAGCTTATCCCGTTGTTTACGACTACGTACATTTTCATCGTTTTCCAGATCATCACATATAACCAGATCCGGTCGTTTAGCCCCATGACGCAATCCCCGCATTCTAGTGCCAGAGCCGAACGCTTGAACTCTAGCTCCATTTTTGGTAATGGCAATACCATCGTTCCAGGTTGCTCCTTTACCAAAGCTTTGGGGATAATCCTGCTTAAGTCGGGGGTTGGCCTCCAGTTCAGCTTTAATGGACTCCAACATAGTTGTGGCTTGATGAAGAGCATCCATAATGATGGTGATAAACACTTTTTTGCCGGTAACAAGACACCAAAGAGTAAAAATTTGCGTGACCAAGGTTGATTTTGCTTCACTGCGAGGAGCAGCTATAACCAGTTTTGTCCCGCGTTTTTTTGTTTTTACCAATGTATCAAGGCGTTGATAAAGATAGGTGTGTAGGGTGCTGTCGTGTTGAGAGATATAGTGGGGAAAATAGGTTTTGGCAAAAAAACGAAAATTATTCCGACCTTCTTCCACCCTTTTTTTTGTAACCTTAATCCCACAGTCAAGTCCAGTTACCTCTTTTTCTATTGACTCTTTTAGTCGCTCTGAAAGGTTGTTTAGTTTTTCTTGAAACTGCTTGTTGGTAATCTTTGCATATTTCATTTAGCACTCAATTATTAATAACTAATAGATAGCCTAAAGCCAAGAAACAGCAGAGTATTTTAGCTAAATTATAATTGGAGCAAGAGATAGTTCAGCAGTGATGGGATTTTAAAAAAGGGAAAAGTCTTAAGCAACGCATGTAAAAAAAGCGCAGCTTGATTGGAAGAGGTACAAAGTTTGCCAGTTTGATGGACAACCTTGTACTATGTTTTCATCTCCACACTACCATAGGCACAGAGACGAAAAAACCAAAGCACAGTTGCAGGTTACAGTGACCTTGAACCACTAGAATACTATCAAGAAGGGACAAGAGCACCTCTCTTGATGGTTTGCTAATATTGTCACATCTTTGTCGGAACTCAACTCCGAGTTTGGAAACCAAACTTGGCAGCTCTGGGACCAATATTAAGAGAAACAATCTTATTTAGCATTTACCTCTTACTTATTCTATCGGCTCACATTGTGTTAAATATAAGTATGCATTTTTAATGCCGGAAATTTAGAGCGCAAAAACCATGATTTAATAGAAGAATATTTTTTGATGTAAGGTAGAATTTCAACCCCAAAAATTTAATGAAAACTTCAGGCATTTTGCCCTGCAACCCAGCCAGATGACCAGGCCCATTGCAGGTTAAAACCACCTAATTGACCCGTTACATCCACTACCTCACCAGCAAAATATAAACCGGGAATTTTCAAACTTTCCATAGTCTTAGAAGATATCTCCCTGCTATCAACCCCCCCTCTGCTTACCTCTGCCACCCCATAGCCCTCTGTAGCGATTGGTGTAACCTGCCAGCGGTTAACTCTATCAGCACACTGTTGCATCTGTTTTTTGGAACATTGGGCAATTGATCTTGTGGCAAAACCCAATTGTTGAGCAACGATAAGTGCCAATCTTTTGGGCAGTAGGGTGGTCAAAATTGCCTGTATGGTAATTTTAGAATTGACATTTTTGCTCTTTTGTAGGTGTTCAAATAGATCAAGGTTTGGTAATAGATCTATTTTTATGATTTCACCAACTTGCCAATATGATGATATTTGTAAAATAGCTGGCCCACTCAAACCCCGGTGGGTAAACAGTAAACTGTCAGAGAAACCTGTTTTTTTCAAGCTAACTGCAACCTGTAAAGCGACCCCTGCAAGGGGTTTTAGAACCTCTAAATTCTCTTTATCAAGTAACAATGGAACCAGAGCCGGAGATGGCGCAAACGTCTTTAGGCCAAACTGTTTAGCAATGTTATAGCCAAACCCTGTTGCACCAAGTTTAGGAAAAGATAGACCGCCAGTGGCAATAATCAATGCAGAGGTTTGTAACGGTGTTTGACTTGTCTTAAGAAAAAAACCAGAACTATTTTTTTTTACTCGGTTAATCTGACAGCCAAAAGCAAAGCAGACCCCTAAATTGTGACAACTATCGAGTAAAAGCTGGACAATTTGTTTGGCATATCCATCACAAAAAAGCTGTCCTTGTTGTTTTTCATGATATTTTATACCGTGGCTATCCAATAGGGCGATAAAATCCCAAGGTGAATAACTTTTGAGAGCTGATATGCAAAATTTTGGATTGTTAGATATATAGTGCTCGTAACTAGCGTTGGTATTGGTAAAATTACAACGACCACCACCCGAAACAGCTATTTTTGCCCCAGCTTTTGCAGCATGGTCCAGCACCAACACCCGCTTATTTCTTTTGCCAGCAGCAATAGCAGCCATCAAACCAGCAGCCCCAGCACCAATAATTACAACATCCCAGTTAGCACCCAGCTTTGTTGAAGGATTCATAAAAGTTAAACCTGAAGAGAGCTATTTGTTATTTATATTGTAAAACAAGGTTTTACTCAAAATTAACCTCCTCAATGGTCTTTCAGCGGTTCAACCACTGAAAATCCGGCAGGGATAGCTGTTAATCTATTTTGTGGCTCAGTTTTGTAAAATTTCCATTTGCGCAATTCAAATGTTAAGACCGTATCCTCATTAGGAATAGTGATAACAAGCTTGTTTGGCAAAGCAGAGGAGGGTAGAGAGAGAGGCTCATCAGGCCAGAAATATTGCACACTATATTGATTTTTCGCAGAGGCTAATGGCTTTCGTATATTTATAAAGCCATTTTTGGGGTCAATAAACAGCCTTTCCCCCGATTTTGTTGTAGTTTGGATACCGTCATAGGTATCTCTTAGCTGGGTTGCAAGAGGAGAAGCTGTGGCTTTAAAAAATTGTCCTAGATCAGTAGGATCAATACGAAAGCCTGTTAAATATACCATACCATCTAGAGAAGCCGGAACCCTTACAACTTGATGTTTGCTTGGTTTTGTAAGCTGTAGCCAGTCATAATCCACCAACAGATCAAATGCTACCTGATTAAATGGACCATATATTCGTAAACGTAGTTGAACTGGCTTTCTAGCAGTTATGATAATCCGGTTTCTGCGACTCTCTCTTGGATGCTCAACATCTAAAATACCGCTAATCTGCCAGTCTTGTGGAAGCTCTCGCCGTTGCTTTTGATCTAATTTAAATTTTTGGGTAATTTCTATAAGTTCTTTTTGAGATTTGCCTATTGTAAAATCTGCTTGCTCCCAAGGATAAGAAGAGCAACCACTTATAAACAACATAAGAACAAATAATAGAGAACTTAAACGGAGCATTACTGAGTATTCTTTTTTATTTTTTCCAGCAGCTTTTGATTTGTAGGATCAAGTTGCAACGCCTTTTCCCAAACCTCCAAAGCCTTCTGTTTTTTGCCAAGAGCATTCAAGACATCTCCTAGATGTTCGTGAATTGTTGGGTCTTTAGGTTCAAGGAGTATAGCTTTTTGCATACGTAGCAATGACTCTTTGTAGTTTTTAAGGCGATAAAGCACCCAGCCCAAGCTATCAGTGACAAAGCCATCTTCTGGAGCAAGGCTTATTGCTCTTTGTAAAAGTGTGTGAGCCTCTTTTAAATAGATGTTCTTCTCTGCCCATGTATAGCCCAAATAGTTGAGAGCATGAGCATCTTTGGGATTGTTTTCAATATAGATACGAAGATCTTCTTCTGCCTTTGGCCACATATTTAATTTGTCGTAGGCCATGGCCCGGTTAAAACGCAAATCGTTATGATCTGGGTTGATCTCCAGACCTCTGCTAGTGGTTTTAATTGTTGCGGCATAATCTTCTGCTTGTAGTTGAATAAGAGACAGAGCCTTTAGATAGGCAATCTTTTTAGGGTGCTGTTTGACTAACGTCTCAATGCGCTCAATAGCTTTTTTAATACGGTTGCTAGACGCTTCAATATTGGCTAAACGCAGTTGTGCCTCAGGATAAAAAGGGGTTCCTGCCAATACTTTATGATAGGTTTTTTCTGCCTGTTGTGGGTTGTTTAAAAACTCTAAAGATTGACCAATATAATATTGAATTGTGCCGTTGTTTGGTTCTGTAGTCTCCGCCAAACGTAACTCTTGTAAAGCCTCTGCATATTTATATTCACTTAATAGAATTAAACTAGTGGTCATACGGGCTTGAATGTTGTCAGGAGCTAAATTAGATATTGTACGAAACTCTTCTAAAGCTCCACCCCGATCATTTTGGTTGAGCAACAACCGTCCAAGACGGCTATGAATGACCTTATTATCTGGATGGTCAGAAAGATAATCCCGATAGACCGTTGCCGACTCATTTGGTTTGTTCTGTTTTTGCAGTAAAATACCAAGGGCAATAACGGGCTGAATTTTATCAGGTGCTAACTCCTTGGATTTGTAAAAGGACTTTACGGCTGAGTCTAAGTCTGGGATAGAAGCAAAAACCCTTCCTAAGGTCAGGTGGGCCTTCCAAGCCAATCTTTTGTTTTCAAACAGAGGAGTAAGAACTTTTTTGGCTTTATAGGGCTGCTTTAAAAAACCATAAGTTCTGGCAGCAGAGAGACGTATCTCTGAGTCATCGGGATCATTGGAGAGAATAATTTCATACTGTACGGCAGCTTCTCTATATTTTTTTTGGGCTGCAAGAAGACTAGCTAATAATACTCTTGATTTTTGCCGTTTTGGATCAAGATTTATCACCTCTTTGGTATAAGCAACAGCTTGATCTACTTGACCACGTTGTACAGCTAAATGAGAGACAAAAACCCTTGCATCAACAGCCTTTCTATCTGCTTTAACAACTTTGGAAAAAGCTTGTTCTGCCTCTACCCAATTTTGTTCCATCACATAGAGTTGCCCCAAAATATAATTTAAAAAAGCATCTCCGTCATACTCGGTGTAAGGTGGACGTTTAGCAATTGCTGAGTCTAGATTTGCTTTTTTTGTGTCTGGTTGTTTTACAGTACATGAAGGCAAAAATAAGCCAAGGCAGCTAATGACCAAACAGAAAGATAGTCCTTGAAACCAGCTAACCAGTTTTAGCCTGCTAAACCAGGAGGAATATTCCAAAATCATTTTTAACGAACTAACTCCAATTTTTTATTTACTATATACAAAAAGCTTAACTACTTTGCAATTTTGCTAAAATAGTTTCAAGATCCAATTTATACATGCGTACAACATCTGGCAGGGTATCAACCTGAGAAGCTATACAAGAGCCACAGTCAATACCATGTCCAGAGAGAATCTCTCCAAGCCTTGGATATTCAACCAGAAGTTGGGCCATATTTTTTTTAAGATCAATCATTTCCATTATACTGCTATCCACTTTCTGGTAAGAAATAGTGCTAAGTTTTATTACGAATTCCATGCCGTAAGCAAATAAAAGTGTCTAATAGATAGTTCTCTATGGTTGCACATTTTTAATTGCTTTGCTATCTTACTTCTTTTTTTGCATCTCATCCAGACAATTTTCAAAATTGCTCTGTTTTCGAGTTTGTAACTGATCATTGTTTTGTGGCTGATTATTCAGTAGGAGAAGGTTTGTGGCTAATAAATGTACACTTGGCGGGAAAGCTCCCCAATTTGGAAACAAAGTATCCCACTCTCATCGTAAATCTCGGCGTAGGTGGCTTGTTAATATCCAAACAAAAAATCTTTATAGTTTGGCCCTAGGTACTTATGTAAAGGTATCTATACCAGCAAATATGCTGCGTTCTGTGGATCGGGCTGGCGGTCTTGATAACTACCTCTTAAGCTGTTCTAAAGAGAGCTTAGACAGTCCTCTACGTCGTATCCAAGAACAGGTTTTAAATAAGCAACAAAAAGCTGCTGCTTAGTCTGTATTAAGTCTGAACTTAGAAAAACCGCTGGATTTATGTCTCTGGCGGTTTTTTTGCGTTTAAAACCGCTAAATATGAATTTAAATTTTATCGCAAAGAGATAATTGGCCAACTTTTTTGTTGTGCATATTTTTCTAATTTATCATCAGGATCAACAGCCACGGGATTATCAACTACATTTAAAAGTGGCAGGTCGTTATGGGAGTCAGAATAGAACCAACTTCCGGCTAGATCTTGTTGGTTTTGCTTAAGCCATTTATTTAACAGAGTCACTTTTCCCTCTTGAAAACAGGGAGTACCACTAGCTTTACCAGTATATTGACCATTTTTAATCTCAACATTTGTCGCAATTAAGTGTTCAACCTCTAATACCTGGGCTATTGGGGTTGTTACAAATCGATTTGTCGCAGTTATTATTATCAGGGTATCCCCATTATCCCTGTGTTTTTTTAATAACTGGCGAGATTTTTTGGCGATTATGGGTTCTATATTTTGGCTCAAAAACTTAATACGCAACTCATCCAACACTTTTTTGTCATACTGGGCCAAAACCCCAAGTTGAAAGGTTAGATAGGCGTTGATATCTAAAACCCCGGCTGCATATTCATCGTAAAAACGCTGATTTTCTCTCTCAAAATGTGGGCCGTCTACCATTTGGTTTTGTACCAAAAACTTGCCCCACATATAATCACTATCACCAGCTAACAGGGTGTTATCTAAATCAAAAAGTGCGATTGTCATTTTTCTCTTCTTTATATTAAATGAAATTTCGTCCTTGTTTTGTATCTGTAATAGTCTAAAATGTAAAAGGAGAAAAATTTATATGGCTTTAATTTGTAAAAAAAATAAAAAAAAGCTTCACTTAATGTGAGTTATTGCCGATCAGTTTTTTAGGAGCATTTTTTGTCTTTAATACCTCAAATGAGGAGAGTCACGTGTTTAGTGCAATTCCAGCAGTAACAACTTTATCTGTTTCTAGCCCTACAGCTCATGTAGCAGCTTCTGATCAGGCGACAAAAGAGCTAAAAACTAATAATTCTGAACAGTTGGAAACTCGGAGTGTCAGAGGCCTTAAAGAAGACAATCCAAACCAAAGGATTGATCCTAGAAAAAAAGATGAAGAACAACAAGCTTCTAAACAGACAAAAGACAAAACCTCTTTTCAATCTCAACCGCAACCACAGTCGAATCAGGTAAAAGATCCTGCCGAAAAAGCAGATTTAGCTGCAACCAATAGCAAAAAACCTTCAGTAGATGTTATGGTATGACCTGACTTTTACTAATATACTTCTCAAGGTGTTCTCATTCTTAATTACCTAAAAAAAATGCGCGGACAGGGCAAAAGTCCGCCGCGTACGACCGTTTGTGATATGTTTTGGTCCTGGCTTGGCTCATTTTTGGGAATAGCTGCTGTTGGGTTCTTAAATTATTCTATACTTGCAGATACTGACGCGATTATGATAATAGGCTCCTTCGGAGCTTCCGCAGTGCTGATTTTTGGTGCAGTTTCAGGCCCCTTATCTCAGCCTAGAAACTTAATTGGGGGCCATTTTATCTCTGCCATGGTTGGTGTAACCATGCTACAGATGTTTAGTGGCACACTCTGGTTGGCAGCAGCTCTTGCCGTATCTGTCTCAATCGCCTTAATGCACCTCACCAGAACCCTGCACCCACCAGGGGGTGCAACAGCTCTTATTGCTGTTATTGGCTCTTCTAAAATTCATGCCCTTGGCTATATGTATGCTCTTGTTCCAGTTATGGCTGGAGCATTTGTTATGTTGTTAGTGGCACTGCTAGTTAACAATATCCCAGAACAGAGGCAATACCCAAAATTTTGGTTGTAGAGGGGTGACATAGACCATATTTTTTGCTTCAATGTGCAATGGCTTCTAAACCCAACAAAAAGGCGAGACCTATTCTATGTATTGATTGTCGCCATTTTAAGGTTACTTGGCAACCATCCCACCCTCGTGCCTGTAGTGCAATGGGCTTTAAAACCAAAAACTGGCCCTGCTTTGAGGTTTTAGCTACATCTGGAGAACCCTGTCTTAAATTCTCTCCCAAGCCAAGAAAAGAGGATGATAACCTTGAAAAACCAAAGGATAACAACCATATTTCCTTAAAGGTTTAATCCTAGGTTTAATGTTAAATTGGGAGTAGGGGAGGTTAATCTTGCCCTTTTTGACCCACATCAAATCCAGGTATATTTTCGTGAATTACCTCATCCAATTGTTCAGGCCTTAAGTGCTTTTGCGCATATTCCAGATAGACTTTTTCCTCTATAAAAACTTGAAACAGATCTGGGTCTACATGTTGGTCTTTTTTCATAAAACCAAGTATTTTCAAAGATGCGGAAAGACTTTTGGGCTGTTTATAGGGTCTGTCTGCTGCCGTTAAAGCCTCAAACACATCGGCAATAGCCATAATTCTAGCAGGAAGGGACATCTCATTACGGTGCAGTTTATCAGGATAACCTGTTCCATTCATAGTTTCATGATGAGAGCCGGCCATCTCAGGAACATTAGCAAGATTTTTAGGAAACGGTATAGTACTCAGCATTTTTTTGGTGGCAACAACGTGGTGATTAATTATCTCACGCTCTTCATGAGTAAGAGTGCCTTTGGCAATATTAAGATTATAAACCTCGTTTTCGGATAAAAATGGTTCATCGACACCATCAGGAGTTTTCCAACGATATTTAGAGATTGCGACAACCCGCTCTTGTCGCTCTTTGGACATAAACTCACCACCCATATTAGACTCTTCAATAAAGGCGCGATCATCATTAATCTGCGCTACTTTTGCATTCATCTCAGCTTCTAGGGCAGGAATCTTGTCGGCTTTTCCTTTCTCCAGTAGGGAGACTTTTTGCTTTAAAAATTCAATTTCCGCGTCTCTTTTTAAAACTTCAAAACGGGTAACGACAGTGTGTAATCGATCATAAATAGTCTCTAATTTTGTTGATTTATCCACCACATACTCTGGTGTTACCACCTTGCCGCAGTCGTGCATCCAAGCAGCGATCCTTATCTCATTTAAATCTTCATCGGAAGGGTTAAATTCTTTACACTCGCCATACTCAGACCTACTTGCCGCTTTTGCCAGCATATCAGCAAGTATGGGAACCCGGTCGCAGTGCCCTGCTGTATAGGGGGACTTATCATCGATAGCTCCTGCTATCGCTTTAATGAATGATTCAAACAGGGCTTTTAGATCGGCAATCAATTTTTTATTGGTCATGGCGATTGCAGCCTGAGATGAGAGTGACTCTGCAAGCTGTTGATCTTCTAGGTTAAATGACCTAATTTCACCTGTTTTTTCATCTTGTGCATTAATTAGCTGTAGAACACCGATAATCTCATTTTCATGGTTTTTTAGAGGTACGGTCAAAAATGATTTTGAGCGATAGCCAGTATTTTTATCAAAAGCTTTTGTTCCTGAAAAATCAAAGCCTTTTGCTTCATAAGCATCGGGAATATTGATTGATTCTCCCTTTAAAGCTGCATAAGCAGCAATCATCTGTAAATTTGGCTCTCCATCTTTATAAAGAGGGAGTTGAGGAAAATTAATTTCGACCCCGGTAGTGCCTCCCATGGCTATATTAAGAGAGTCAGTACGAATTATTTCAAATTTAAGGGTTTTTTCTTCTGTTTGGGTGTATATAGTGCCAGCATCAGAGTTGGTTAACTCTTTGGCTCCAATTAAAATATTTTCAAGAAGTTGGCCTGTGTCTTTCTCGGAGGAGAGGGCTATACCTATTTTATTGAGCTTTTCAATACGAGCTAAAATGCTCTTAACATGCTCATTTACTTCTGTTTCTGTAGACTTGGTTTCCATATCAATACCTTTTATTGGAGACTTTGTTTCCGATTCAGCAGTTTAAAACTTATTTGCCTAGAATACTTCAACTTTTCCCTTGATTCTAGCTTATTTTACTCTTAGATCAGATTAAGGTAAAAATATTATCACAAATCAGTAGCTAGTTTTATAGCAAGAATAATTAGAACAGATTAGATTGGACAGGTATAGAGCTAGTTTCTATATAAAGAATATTTTCCAATTTGAGTGGTAAAAATTATAGTTAGGAGAATTAGAGCCGATACTGTTTTGTGTCATTATAAAGAAAAAGCAGATGATTTGCCTAAACAGGCGAAAAATCTGAACTGCTTTTCCCATAAAGTCTTCATATTGTTTTTTTACATAACGTAGATTATGCGTCATAAAATTATTGACTTTCGATAACATTGACAATTTATATTCATTTATGTATTCATATAGATCATGCTTTATATGGTATTTGCAAGTCGCATAATTAATATTATGTAAAATTTAATATGCAGCCCTTCATATTGCTTTATCCTTGTTTAGGGCTCTCATTGGCTTTTTTGCTCTTTTTACACTTTCCTCTCAATTTTGTCTGGCTTATCTCTATTGACCCATACATCTCTTAACCTCTTTAAGGCACTTTAAATCTCTTAGACTTGCTGTATAGAGCTTCAGAGCTTAAAATCCATATTTATAGATTTTTAATTTCTCTTCTTTGAAGGAACTTTATCTCATCATGCGTCGTATATTGGTAACTAGCGCCCTCCCTTATGCAAATGGGCAGATTCATCTTGGTCATTTGGTTGAGTATATTCAGACTGATATTTGGGTTAGGTATCACAAGCTTCTAGGGCAGGAGTGTTACTATTTCTGTGCTGATGATACCCATGGCACCCCAATAATGCTTAGGGCGCGTAAGGAAGGGATTACTCCTGAGGAATTAGTGGCAAAGATGCACGACAATCATCTGCAAGATTTTCGTGGGTTTCATATTGAATTTGACAACTATTATACCACCAACTCTGAGGAGAACCGCATACTCTCAGAGGAGGTGTATCTTAAAAACAAAAAAGCTGGGCATATTCATAAAGATACGGTGCGCCAAGCCTATTGTAACCACGATAAAATGTTTCTTCCAGATCGTTTTATTAGAGGAGAATGTCCTAATTGTGGGGCAAAAGATCAATATGGCGATGCCTGTGAAGCTTGCTCTAAGACCTATTCTCCATTAGATCTTCTCTCCCCTGCTTGTTCTATATGTGGTGAAAAACCTGTTGAAAAGGACTCTGAACATTACTTTTTCAAGCTCAGCGATTTTGAAGAGTTTTTGAAACAATGGACCCGTTCTGGGGCGTTGCAAGATGAGATGGCCAACAAGTTGGACGAATGGTTTGAATCAGGCTTGAAAAATTGGGATATCTCCCGTGATGGCCCCTATTTTGGCTTTGAAATTCCTGGAGCACCGGGTAAATATTTTTATGTCTGGCTTGATGCCCCAATAGGTTATATGGCCTCAACCTGGAACTACTGTAAACGTACCGGGTTGGATTTTGATAAATTTTGGAAACAAGATGATTATGCCGAGGTTTATCACTTTATCGGCAAAGATATTCTCTATTTTCACACTCTATTTTGGCCTGCCATGCTTAATGGTGCAGGATTTCGCACGCCAACTTCAGTATTTGCCCATGGGTTTTTAACTGTAAACGGGTTGAAAATGTCCAAGTCACGTGGGACGTTTATCAATGCTGATAAATATCTTGAATTTCTTAATCCAGAATATCTGCGTTATTATTATGCTTCCAAACTCTCTGGCCGTGTTGATGATATTGATTTAAGTCTTGATGATTTTATTTTAAAGGTTAACAGTGACTTAGTAGGTAAAGTTGTCAATCTGGCCTCGCGAACATCTGGCTTTATTTTTAAACGATTTGCCGGAAAACTCTGTGATACTTACCCAGACGATGGTGGTTTGCACGCTAAATTTGTAACTGCTGGCGAGGAGATATCCCAACTTTATGAAACTCGGGAGTTTGCCAAAGCCATGCGAGCTATTATGGTCTTGGCAGATGATGCCAACCGCTATGTAGAGGATAAAGCTCCATGGAAGCTAGCAAAAGAGCAAGCTGAAGCACCGTTGCAGGAGTCCTGCTCTGTTGCCCTTAATCTTTTTAGAACCCTGATGATATATCTGCAACCTGTACTGCCACAGATGTCAGAAAAAGCCAGAGAATTTCTTGATCTGCCACCTTTCACCTGGGAGTCGTGCAGCGAACCTCTAGCTGGTATAACCATCAAAAAATTCAGCCATTTAATGGGCCGTGTGGACCCAAAAAATGTCGCTGCCATGCAAGATGCCTCACGGGAGTCTTTAGCCCCTACTCCACCTGTTCAAACCCAAAACAGCAAG
Organism: Magnetococcales bacterium; assembly: GCA_015232795.1. Lineage (GTDB taxonomy): Bacteria > Pseudomonadota > Magnetococcia > Magnetococcales > JADFYX01. The sequence continues at coordinate 468 of JADFYX010000007.1, read as the reverse complement.
AAAGAGAGTAAAAAAGAGAGTAAAAAAGAGAGTGTTTCCGGGAGTGAAATCACCATTGATGACTTTTTAAAGGTTGATTTAAGAGTTGCAAAAATTGTTGCTGCAACTGCTGTGGAAGGAGCAGACAAGCTATTGCAACTAACTTTGGATTTTGGTGATGAAATTGGGCAACGCAACGTTTTTGCTGGTATCAAGACTGCTTATCAAAATCCCGATGACCTAATAGGAAAGCTAACGGTTGCCGTGGCTAATTTAAAACCCAGAAAGATGAAGTTTGGTATGTCCGAAGGGATGGTATTAGCTGCTGGAGAAGGAGGTAGTGATCTGTTTCTATTATCACCAGACCCAGGAGCCAAACCTGGAATGAAGATTAAATAGTTGTACACCTCATTTATCCTAGATTCGGCAGTTGGGTGTGCATTAATGGTGCAACATATTGGTTTATCAGGTGAATCAGAAAAAATCGAA
>JADFYX010000079.1 GCA_015232795.1 Magnetococcales bacterium | reverse complement strand
CTTGTGGTTGTTGGTCTAGAGTTAAATAGGGAGAGATGATACGATCACGATTTTTAACCTCACCCTTAATGGCGTGAATATCTATTCCACTATCTTTAATAAGCTCAGTTAGTAGGCCCATCTCACGGTTTTTAAGGTCAGTAAAAAGTTTTATGTTTTGGTCGTATTGATCCAAAATATTGGTAGAGATATCTTGATCTGCTATATCCACGGTATTAGCTTGCCCCCATCTTATTTTTCACCTAGAGATGCATCAATATTTTAAGTCTACAGAAAATTTATATCCATGTCACCTAGAGACCATAGCCCCAATGGGTTTTCCACCTAAAATATGGACATGAATATGATAAACCACCTGCCCACCATCACTGTTGGTATTAATTATAGTGCGGTAGCCTTTATCGTTCACATTAAGAAGACGGGCAATATGGGCCGTTCTCTCCATGACGACACCCATGATATCACTATTCTCTTTAGTTAGCATATCCAGACTAGCTATATGTTGCTTGGGAATAACCAGCACATGAACCGGAGCTTGGGGAGCGATATCCTCAAAAGCAAAAACATGTTCATCTTCATAAATTACGGTGGAAGGAATTTTTTTTGCGGCAATTTTACAAAACAGACAATCATCAGACATTTTGGCATCCTTAAATAGATGGTTGGCTCATTAAATTAATGTGCTATTGTAGTTATATCAATGATGATTATTTTGCAAGTAGAGGTTGCGGTGATAAACAGTGATGAGTTGGTGGCAACTTTAGAGTATTGGCAACTGAGTGGCATAGATGTTCTATCCGGTGATAGTTTGGAGTATTCTGGTCTGCCTGCTTTTATTCCTGTTAAAAGTGGGGCGGTCGCTGGTGTTGGTTCTTCTTTTACCCAGAACACATCGCCACCCCTCCCAAAAAGAGCGGCTAAAACAACAAAGCCAGCCCCAACTCTTCCAAAACCAGAAACATTGCTTAAATCCAGTGCTGACGAACCACTTATAGCTTTTGTCGAGCATAAGGATAGACCCGAACAACTTGTAAAATTGCAAGCTGTAACAGCTAGTTGCCAACGTTGTGAACTTCATTTAACCCGTAAACAGGCGGTGTTTGGTGTTGGTAGTCCCACCGCCCCTGTAGTTTTTGTAGGTGAAGGGCCAGGGGCAGATGAGGACCGTCTGGGTGAGCCATTTGTGGGTGATTCTGGTAAATTATTAGATAAAATGTTCCACTCTATTGGCTTTAAAAGAGAGGATATCTATATAGCCAACGTGGTAAAATGTCGCCCACCGGGAAATCGCAATCCTTTGCATGCAGAGATAGCTCTTTGCCAAAATTATTTAATTGATCAGTTACAGATTATCCGTCCCAAAGCTATTTTTTGTTTGGGCAAGTTCGCTCTGTTGTGTCTGTTGGGCTATGATGGGCCTGTTGGTAAGGCACGGGGGCAATCTTTTTCATGGCGTGGAATTCCCGTAATAGCCAGCTTTCATCCTGCATATTATCTGCGCACACCAAGCAAAAAAAATGCAGGGTGGCAGGATCTTCTTAAACTGCAAAAGCTACTGCAAGAATTAGACAAATAATCCTAACAATCTGGTAGCGGATTGGCACTGGTAGGAACTTGCCTGAATCGGTTTGTAAACCTGGAAAAAGAACTCAAGCGTGCGATGCCTCTACGACACGGTATTTCCCACGGCGACATGGCCAAAAGCTATATTGGGTTGCTCTGTCAGGGAAAAAGTGATTTTGAGGCAGTTGCCCAGTTTCGAGATGATGATTTTTTTAAAGAATCCCTTGGGATCAAAAATGTTCCGTCCATTGCCAGTTTACACCAACGTATGGATGCAGGAGCAGAAATTTGGGAGCCAGTCATTGCTTACAGCACCATTGACTTCATGGAAAACGCCGAGGTTCCGGTGACACCTCTAGCGACTGGTCATGTGGCTATCGACATGGATGTTTTCCCCATGGATAACTCAGAGCTTGTGAAAAAATGAAACCCGTAGCGAGAACGTCCCAAAACGCCACCCGTGACATGGCGGAATGGGACAAATTGGTGCGCATAGTGAACTGAGCAAGAAGAGTTTATGGCTCCGTTCAATCTGAGTGCAAACGCTCTAGCTATTAAGCTGTGTGTTCCAGCCACCAGGATTGGAGCCATAGTCAATGAGCGAAGAGGGGTCACAGCAGAAACAGCCCTACGTCTTGCCCGTTTTTTCAACACTACTCCAGAGTTTTGGATGAATCTGCAATCCAACTATGATTTATCTCTGACTATTGAAAAAATTGGTGCTGATGTGGAGCAGCATGTTCATGCTATGACTGCTTAAATTCTTTGAGATGTTAAGACCATCAGTGATGGAATGCCCCATTTTTTCCGCCATCAACTGAGGGCCACCAATGGATCGGAGTATTGTGTTTTTGCGCCTCTTTTTCAATATGTGCATTGAGTTGATCAGTTAAAATCCGCATTATTCCATCGGAGAGTTTATTAAAACCGAGAGCACGTAGAAGGATGACGATTCCACCGGTGGTGAAGAGATTGAGAATGTACCCACGGATCACGACACGATCGAAGCAGGAATAGTGAAAATTGATATTGGATTCGAATTGGTTCAAAAATGACTTCACGATGACCTCCATGTTGATTAATGGCATCGTGATAGAAAAAATTTGCAGGATCAAGTTTATTGCATTTTTTGAACTTTAGTTTCGTTAAAGATTCCCATAAAGTCATCTTTACTGGCTTCTCGATATGAGCGCATACTTTCTGGTTTAATTCTTGCTAATCCAAACTAACCTTTTCATTAATATCATATTTATCTGTATAGCCCCGTGGGGTTATCATGGTGTTGGCTTTTATGAAGGTTTGGGAGTTGCCAATTATCAGCGTGGTCTGCATACCTATTTTTTGTTTATTTATATCTTTTATGTTTGTGAGTGTTAACTGCTCTTTTTCTCTGTAGGCTGCATTTACTACTGCTACTGGGGTTAGGGGGGTGCGATAAGATAAAAATATTTGTTGAGCTTCAATTATCTGTTGGGTTCTTTTACCACTTTTCGGGTTGTATAGTGCGGTAACAAAATCGGCTTGGGCAGCAGCCTTTAGCCTTTTTTCAATTACCGACCATGGGGTCATTAAATCGGAAAGAGATATGGCGCAAAAATCGTGGGTTAAGGGAGCACCAGCTAGAGAGGCGCAGGCACTAAGGGCGGTTACACCCGGTATAACTTCAACCTCAATGCCAGTTTGGGGTTGCCATCCACTATGGAGCAGAACCTCATATGCTGGTCCTGCCATACCATAAATACCAACATCACCAGATGAAATAAGGGCAACTTTTCTGCCAGCCATGGCTAGCTTGCAAGCCGCACCGCAGCGTTCTAGCTCCTGGCGCATACCACTACCAATTATCTCTTTTCCCTTCAGCATATCTTCAACCAAGTTTAAATAGGTTTTATAACCCACCACCACCTCTGCCTCTGCAATTGCTGCCAAGGCTCGATTTGTTAAATAATCTTTATGTCCAGGTCCGGTGCTGACTAAAAAGAGTTTACCGCTGTTTTGGGTCATTGTGTCTGCTCTGTATTTAAAAGTTGTTCTAACTGTTTATTATAACGATAGATATTGTTGCATTTTTTCCATCTTTATCTTTATAACGCTGTTTTTCCACCAATAGATTTGCTGCGTCACTTTTTGCTGCTAGAAGGGCGGCAGCTTCTGATACCGATGGAGTACCCGTATAACGTTGCACAATCTGGGATGGGTTGGGAACAGTAACTTTTGCTAGTTGTTCTGGCCCATAAAGTATAAGTGGTATATTAAGTTGATTAGCTAGTGCCAGTATACCAACTTCATCACCTTTAATATCTATTGTCGCAAGAGTTTTAATATCTGTAATATCTAAATAATGTTCAGATAAAGCTTGGTTTAATGCCGTTTGAATTGTGGTAAATGGGGTGCCACGATCACAACCAACACCAATGGATAGAGGCAAGCCTTGGCTAAGTGGGGGGCGGTAGATAACCGCTGTTTGTTGCCACTGTTCAGTTATAGCTTTTGTCTCTCTATTTTGTGTTATCCACAAAAGAGCTTTATGGCGGGTAGGGTCAGCCTGTTTGATATTGTCCAGTAGCTCAATATTTTTTTTAAGCTGGGGCCAAGGATCTATCCAGCTTTTGCTGCCACACTCCTGCACTATTGCAATAGGCTGGTCATTTACTACCATTGCAGCGGTACGGGTTAAGCTTGTGTGGTCAGCTTCTATTTGCCAGTTAAGTTCTCTTCCCAGCAGATCTACAGCAATGGTCCCTGCGCTATCGGATGCAGTGGTAATTATTGGCAGAGCAGAGAATATTTTTGCCACTTCATTGGCATATTGGTTGGCACCTCCCATGTGACCAGATAGCACAGGAATAACAAAACGGGCCATTTCATCAATTGCCAATACTGCCGGGTCTTGAGTTTTTGAAATAAGATGGGGAGCTGTAAGACGAACAACCGCCCCCAAAGCAGAAAAAAAACAGATTGGATTATGGTTTTTAAGTAGCTCTTTTATATACCCAGCCAAAGGAGGGGATAAAGGCTGCACATCTCCCTCTATATCATCACCCCATGGTTTTAGAATATATAGCTTTGCCTCTGGCCAATGCTTGGCGAGGGTTGCAGCATTTTTTGCTCCGCGTTTGGTTATGGCAACCAGAGCAGGGGTAGGGGTGCTCACTTTCTATTACCCAGATTTGCCTCACCATCGTTACAGTGGACAATTAACAAGGATAGATAGTGCACTGTACTGCCTCTAAGAGAGGCAATATCAGTGATGAGTTTTTCCTCCGGGGAGCCTGCCCGTTCAATAAAAGCACATTTATTAAAAAGTTGGCGTTTGTCTAGTAGACTAAGCAAATCATCTAGAACGGGACGAACTTTAAGCAAAACCACTGTTTCAAAATCCCTGAAAAGCTGATCAATACGTTCAATGCCAATGGTGGCTGACACTATGGCAAGGCTTTGGTCCCCTTCACACAGCCCTTTTTGGTGCATGGCCGCACCAGCAAGAGGAGAGGAGACACCGGGTATAATTTTTATGTTTATATCGGGGTTAATATCTAGAACTGTTCTTTGCAGATGGCCAAATGTGGAAAAAAAGGAGGCATCCCCCTCTACTAAAAATACCACATCCATTCCACTGTTGAGGGTGGCCAAAACCTGTTGGGCAGCAACGCCCCACTTTTGCACCAAAACAATAGGATCACGGGTCATGGGAAAGGCCAAGGCTAAGGTGTTTTCGGGCGGGTTTATACCAGCCCTCTCAACTATCTCTCTTGCATAACTTCTCTCATCTTTGCGACTTACAGGCCATGCCCAGCATTGTGCGTTGGATAGGGCATCCCAAGCCAATTTTGTTATCAAACCTGGATCGCCAGGTCCCAAAGAGGCAGCAATTAAACTGCCTTGTGTTTTAGTTGTTGGTTTCATAGTAGTAAAATCTTGTTAAAAATATTTCATATTGGAATGCATAAAATAGCCTGGTTTGGAGAGGTAACCTCACCAAATTAGGTTTGCGGTTGCCCTTTATTGGCAACAACAATAAAAACCGGAGATTCTGGTACAAGCCTATTCATTTCTAGAATTGGGGCAGAGTGATTAACTTGTATTTGGCTTACCTGCCAGTTCATACCTAAATTTTTTAAAGTGACAAGAGCCTGATTTAAATTTTCCAGGGAGATAAAGTTCATTACCAGTCGTCCACTGTTTTTAAGACGTTTGGCAATAATTGTAATTAATTCTTCAAGATAGCCACCAGAACCACCAATAAATACAGCGTCAGGATTTGGCCAATTTGCCAATCCATCTGGGGCAACTCCAGCAAACAGTTGATAGTTTGCTATACGTAAATCAGCCCTGTTTTTTTTAATTGTAGCCAACCTTTTTTTGTTTTTTTCAATAGCATAAACACAACCACTGTTTACAAGGCGAGCAGCCTCCAATCCCACACTGCCAGATCCCGCGCCAATATCCCAAACTATACTGTCATTTTGCAAGGCTAGATAAGCAAGAGATATCGCCCTTATCTCTTGTTTGGTTATCAAACCTTTTGTAGCTGTTCCTGGTAAAAATTTACTGTCGGCAATACCCAGTAAAGGCTCTTTGTCTATACTGTTTTGTTTGTGGTCAGTACGCAGTAAAATAACCACATTTGGTGATTTGAACGCTGTATTTAAAATTTTGGAAGGTGATAAATTTGCGGTTATTTTTTCTGAAGGGCTAGTTAACTCTTCGGCAACTGATATTAAAAATTCTTTGTCTAAGTCAAGCTGTAAAAGCATTTTAGCTATGCGGTTGGGTGTATTTGCAGGACTGGTTAACAGAGCAATTTTTTTCTCAGATTTAAGAGCCTGATGAAGAGAATATAGCGGGTGGTCAACACTGCTTGTTGCTTTCCAGTCGCCACCATCAATGCTGTGGATGGATAATAATTTTGCATTACTCCAATGAATACCCAATCGGCTAAAGGCAACTTGTATGGTGCTGACATTCTCTATGATTTCTATGGAGTTTGGGGAAAGTTTGTTTTTGAGATGTCCTGCAATTCCATTAAAAAGCGGATCTCCTGTCGCTAATACCACGACATTTTTTTTCTCTTTACGAGCCTTGTTTATCCAATCCGGCAGTTTTTTTATTTTACCTGAAAATGAACGTTGTTCAGATGTGTTCTTGAAGATATGCGAAAACAGACTCAAAAAGCGGTCGTCACCAATTATCAAATCGGCCTGGGCCATGGCTTTACTAGCTTTTGGGGTGAGATAATCAGGGCCACCATCAAGTACACCAATAATTATACAGGGGTTGTTTTTAGCCATTTTATTGTTCCCAATTCGCAAGAGTTATACCTGATAAACCAAATGCCATCACCTCAATTTTTGTACTATTTTTAAGGCGTTTAGACATTGAGTTTGCCACATCTTTAACTAATAGTTGGTAAAATTGCCTCTCTAGCCCTTGCTCTTTAAGTAACTCGGCAGCATGACTAACGGTAATGGTTTTGGCAATTGTGTTACATATATCGGTAGATCCACCAGCTTTTTTTGCTATAGCAGCAACACGATCCATATCCAATCGGTTTTTATGGGCGTGGGTATTATCCATACCTTGACCTATCTTTGCTAGTTTTCCTGCCATTGCAGCAACTATCACTCTGGAAATTTTATTCTTATCTGCGCTCTCCATGGCTGCTGCAAAAAAATCTCCCATCTGGATAAAAGCATATTCCGGTAGCTCTGGTTTTTGCTCCATAGCATAGCGTTCTGTACGCCGTCCAGTCGTAAACACAAGTGTGTCGGTACCAGTTTCACTTGCGACTTTAACAGATTGTTGAATTGATGCTTTATAGGCAGATGTGGAGTAGGGGTAGACAATACCCCCAGTACCAAGAATAGAGATACCATCTATAATACCCAGGCGGTGATTAAGGGTTTTTTTAGCCATTTTTTTACCATCAGGAACCGAAATGGTTACTTTCAGCCCATAACTTGGTAAAATATCTGCACCTTCTCTTCTGACATTCTCAATAATATTGGCTCTGGGAATTGGGTTTATTGCTGGCGCGCCAACTGGTAGACCAATACCTAAACGGGTAACTCGTCCCACTCCATCTCCACCATGTACGGTGACTGTCTCGGGTTTGTCTGAAATTATTTCTACAACCGCTGTAAGGTAAGCACCATTTGTGCAATCGGGATCATCTCCAGCATCTTTTATTACCATTGCCGAGGCTGTTTTTTCTTCCAGGCTACACTCTTCTACTTTAAAAGATACTGTCTGTCCGTTGGGTAGGAGGGTGTTTATGGTTTTGGGAATTTGTTTTGTTGCCAAAGCTTTGGTGGCAGCAGCCCCCGCAGCAGCAGCACAGGCGCCGGTAGTAAACCCGGTGCGAGTGCCTTTTTTTAAACGTTTGTTCAATTAGCTTTTCCCAAAGCCAGATCCATCAAAGCATGGAGAGCTGCAACAGCCAGTGTAGAGCCACCTTTTGTTCCGTCAATGGAAACCCATGGAATATTTTCAATCTCCATCAATGCTGTTTTAGATTCCGCTGCTGATATAAACCCAACAGGTACACCAACAATAAGTGCCGGGCGCACCTCTTCTTCTTTAATTAGGCGTATTATTTCTAAAAGAGCAGTAGGAGCATTGCCAACAGCCATGATACCACCATCAAGAAGGCCTAGTTTCCAAGCGGTGCGAACTGCCTGAACTGTACGGGTGGTTCCCTCTTTTTTTGCCTGCTCTATAACCTTGGCATCAGCGTTGAATTGATAAACTGTAACTCCTAAAGGTTCAAGTCGCCTTGCTGTTAGCCCAGCTTTTATCATCTCAACATCAACAATAAGAGGTGCGCCCCCTTGCATGGCATGAATCGCTGCATTAATAGCTTCGGGGTGAAATTTGGTTAAACCGTTAAAGGCAAAATCACCACTGGTGTGTATCAGACGACGAACTACATTCCACTGTTGGGGATCATATGCTGAGTGGTCGCCAGACTTCTCCTCAATCACCCGAAACGATGCCGACTCAATAGCAGCTCCAGCAGGAACAATTGGTGGTGGTGTAGTGTTGTTCATATTATTTTATCCGTCATGGTGGTGGTGTTCAACATGGGCCTCGGCTATTTCTCTAAATTTACAACCATCACACTCCATCATATGTGTGGCTTGTTCTCCTTGGGCCTCAGCTAATCGCTGATCCATTATTTCTACTACTCTATCGTTAATACCAAGATAACCAGCCTGAGCAATAGCCAGTTGTGGATATTGGCCTTGTAGACGCTCCACCTGTTTGGTTATGCGTTTAATAAGCTTGCCAGTAAAGAGATAATAGGGCAGAACCACCACCTGCATCATACCCATTTGTGCCATTCTTTGTACCATGGTTTCCAATCTAGGGTAGGTTACTCCGGTAAAAGCATAATCAACAACATCGTGACGTGTGGTTTCAAAAATCCAACGACTCATTTTTGCCACTTCGCTATTGGCAGCACGGTCCGAGGAACCCCGGCCCAGCAGAATAACCCCGGTATTTTTAGGGTCTGGCATATCAAGAGATACCATGGCACTGTGAAGACGCATGCGCAACAGTTTTAAAATAAGTTCATCACACCCTATATGCCGTCCATAGATAAATTCAACATTTGGATGTTTTATTCGGGCCTGTTTGATAAGGCCGGGGATCTCCATCTTTACATGTCCAGCAGCATTAATTATCAAAGGTAGGGCGATAACCCGGTGGGAATTTTGGGCACCTTTTTCTAAACCTTCTTCTAAAAGCACATCTGCAAATTCAATAAAACAGACATCAATACGGTCATTTGGCCTTTTGCTCCGCCAATAATCAGCAAATTCTTCTATCTCCTGATTTCCCTCTGCTTCCCGTGAGCCGTGGCCTATTAATAAAATGGTGTCACCCATGAATTTATGATCCTT
>JADFYX010000078.1 GCA_015232795.1 Magnetococcales bacterium | reverse complement strand
ATGTATCCCAAACCACCACAAAACTAACCAGTATGGTGTTTATTATTTTGGTTGGAGCCAACGCATTTGGTCTGGTTTTTCGTGGTATGGGCGGAGATATGCTGATTCGGGATTTTTTGGAAAATCTTGATTTTGTCGGTTGGCAGGTTCTGCTGATTGTAATGGTGTTGGTTTTTTTTCTAGGATTTTTTCTCGATTTTATAGAGATATGCTTTATCCATATTCCAATATTGGCACCAATTATTGCTGATTACGGCTATAATCCACTCTGGTTCGGGATTCTCTTTGCTATCAACTTACAGACCTCTTTTATGACCCCGCCCTTTGGATTTTCCCTGTTTTTTCTCAAAGGGGTCTGTCCTCCTGAAGTTCGCACTATGGATATCTATCGAGGGGTGATGCCTTTTGTGGCAATTCAAATTCTTGCCCTGTTGTTGGTGGCCCTTTGGCCCGCAACGGTAACTTGGCTGCCTGCTTTGGCTTATGGTGAATAGTTTTTGCTACAACTGTTTTGCAATATATATATTGAAGAATCTCTTTTGCATCTGTTGCAGTTTTTTTACAGATAAATGGTTATCATCTTGATGTCGCAAATCGCGAAGCTACAAAAATTATGGTAGATGTGGCCTCTGGCAACATAAGTGAAGAGTAGTTTTCCGGATGGATTGCTGAAAACTCATACGAAAAAGAGTAGGTCTAAATTATACCACCTAGATATTGCGCTATATCGATGCGAATGGGCATAAAGTAGATGTTGGTATTGCTGGTTTTGGCAAAGTTCAGGGCTTGGCTGGCAAACTTTCGGTTCCACTCTAGGGTTGGTTGAAACTCTTTGGGAAAGACTACGCAGTTTCTTTTTTCCCAATATGCTTTCGATTTTTCTGAGGTGACAGGTGAAACTCCCCAAAAAACCTCTTGATCTGCTAAAATCTCTCCATAAATTTCCATAAAACGGATATCAAAAAATGGTTGGGTAAAAAATCCAACTGCTCCTGCTGCCTTTTTTTCCAACAGATAGTGCATCTCTTTTTGAAAACCTGAGCGATATTGGTCAATTGCAGCGTAGATCTTTATATCAGGCATCTCATCTTTAAACTTTTTAATAATATCAACAGCATTTACATCATACTGTGGGACGTTGAAGTCGGTATGCGGGTCTCCAGTAACAATGAGAATTTCATTGATGCCATTATCAAGTAAAGTTTGTTGCATCGGTAATGGGCTATTGGGGTCGATATCTCGTGCCCTAATGTGAGGAATTGTCTGGGAAAAAAACTGAGAAGCAATTGCACATCCATCCCAGGAGCGAATTTTAAAGCTGGTAAGATCAGGAATATTGATAAGGTTAACAGCTTTGAACTGCTCTTTTAGAAGGTTTAACTCCTGTTTGAGAACCTCCTCATTACGGGGAACAAGTTCTATGGATATCCGGGTTTTGTTGGAATGAAGCATAAATTATTTTTTCTTTTATTATAGTTAAACTGTAGATAGGCGATAATACCCTATTTTATTGGCATGAAACAAGAATTTTGCTCAAACATGTAATGATTTTTGACAAATTATTGGCATATAGATGGTTTTAATATTGGGTTGTATAATGTCTTGCAATGGTAACTGGTTAAATAAATTGAGGAAAATATTAACAATAGATCTGGCAGCATTATTGCAAGTTAGAGTTTGTCATACTACTAATACTATTTATGAAACTTTAACGAGGTATCAAAAATGTTCAGCTTTGAGTTGGTTTTCTTAAGGAAAATTTGCAAACCACTGTATTTAGGTGTTCTGGTCTGTCTTTTTTCTACTGTTTTTGTAGCCAATTTTGTATCTGCCATTGAGAGAGGTCTTGGCGCGGTTGTTATTGTCAAACCAAAACATTCCACACGAACTGCTCTACATAAATCCATAGAAAATGACGATATGGAAGTTGTGACCAAGTTGATTGCTTCGGGCCAAGATGTAAACGCTGCTGATGGCTTTGGACTTACACCTCTCCATTTTGCCGTTATTAAAAATGATTTATCAATAGTCACATTGTTGTTGAATCATGGTGCTAAAATTAATGTGCAAGATAAGCGTGGTGATACACCCATCCATATGATTGCTGCTGCAAGTGGTTCTGCAGAAATATCCCAGCTTTTATTGGAAAAAGGGGCAAAGCCAAATATAGTCAATATCAAAGGCAACACTGCTCTGCATTGGGCAGCAGGAGAAGGTAATATAGATTTGGTACAGCAGTTGGTAAATTTTGGTGCTAGAGTGGATGTTCAAGATTTGTCAGGTGACAGCCCTCTACACTGGGCTGCTGAAGAGAATAATCAAAATATTGTAAAACTTCTTATTAAAGGTGGGGCAAACCCAAATATTTCTAACCTCCAAGGTCGCACACCACTTTTTTGGGCAGTACGTCGTGGAGCTTTGGAGACAGCCCGTTATTTAATTGTCGAAAATGGTGTATCGGCTAACTCCAAAGGTGTTTCTGGTGATACACCGCTGCATTGGGCTGCTGCGGAGGGCTTTTCTTCCATTATCAAACTGTTGTCAAGTTTAACCAATGATATTGACCCTAAAGCCCAATATGGGGAGACCCCACTGCACTGGGCAGCAAGAAAAGGCCGTTTAATGGCTGCTACTACTTTAATTGACTCTGGTGCAGATAAAAATGCAGTTGATGTTCTAGGTAATACACCACTGGCCCTAGCACAAAGTGGTGGTTATCAAGAAGTTGTGGAGTTGTTATCGCCTCTAAATTCAGGGCATATTGAATCTTCATTACAACCTAAAAAGATGATAAAACTAGCCGCACGCTAAAGAGTAATCTGGGTAGTTTGTTTTTTTAGAAAATCTAAAACCTGTCAATCCTTAGGGAAAGACAGGTTTTTTTTTTTTATTGAGAGATATATTTTGACAAATAATGGATGCCATATGGAGGGATAATACAAACTATCAGTTTAATGGTTGCTTTGGTGGGCGAAGGGGTGTATTTTTTTCGCAAATTCAAAAGAATTTTCCTCTATGGAGTTAGCAATTTTTTAAGCTTTGTAATATCCTGACATCCCCTCACTAAGAGCCTCATAAAAGTTAAAGATATGTCTATCGATAAATTAAAGATTTTTTCTGGTACAGCCAATCCCCAACTTGCCCAACGGATTTGTACTTATCTTTCTGTCAATCCTTCTGCGGTAACTATCAAGCGGTTTTCTGATGGGGAAATTTTTGTTCAGATTGATGAAAATGTTCGTGGTAAGGATGTGTTTGTCATCCAGCCTACTTCATCACCAGCCAACGATCATATTATGGAAATTTTGATCATGGTTGATGCCCTGCGCAGGGCTTCGGCTGGACGGATTACGGCAGTTATTCCATATTATGGTTATGCTCGCCAGGATCGTAAAGAGGCAGGTAGAACTCCTATTACGGCAAAACTTGTTGCAGACCTTCTCCATGCTGCGGGTGTGGGTCGGGTTTTAACCATGGATTTGCATGCAGGGCAGATTCAAGGCTTTTTTAATATGCCGGTGGATAACCTTTATGCAACGCCAACACTATTGGGGGCGATACGCCAACTCGATATATCTAACGTAGTAATTATTTCCCCAGACGTAGGCGGTGTTGTGCGTGCTCGCTCTTATGCTAAACGCTTGCATGCTGACCTTGCTATTATCGATAAACGTCGTCCTGCTGCCAATGTGGCAGAAGTTCATAATATTATTGGTGAGGTAGAGGGGAAAGATTGTATTATCGTTGATGATATGGTTGATACAGCAGGAACACTGACCAAAGCTGCTGATGCTCTGTTGGAGAGAGGGGCCAAATCGGTTATTGCGGTCTGTTCCCATGGTGTTCTATCTGGCCCTGCGGTTGAACGTATTCAAAACTCCGGTCTATCCCGTTTAATAGTTACCGATACAATCCAGTTGAGTGAAGCTGCGGTTGCTTGTGAAAAAATTAAAAGCTACACCGTCTCCAATCTGTTGGGTGAAGCCATTCGCCGGGTTTGTGATGAGGAGTCAGTTAGCTCTTTATTTGTTTGATGTTTTTTGTTTTGCAGGATCTTGCTCATGTTTTTATCAGATGAGCATTTCATTGACAATGCGTTATCAGCACCCCTGGAGGCTGGACGTTTGGTAATCTTTATTCAACCATAATGTTATATTTAACATATTGGTAATAAGGGTTGTTTTTTGTGAATGGTTTGGTAGATATTCCTGTGTTTTTTTTATCTTATTTTTTTTAAGGAGTCTGTTTCATGGCAACAATTAATGCTGAAAAACGAGAGGGGACCGGCAAGGGGGTGGCCCGCTTGATGCGTCGCGAAGGAAATATACCAGCGGTACTTTATGGTGGTGGTAAGGATAATGTAAACCTAGGTTTAAATGCTAAAGAGTGGATGGAAATTGTTGAGAAAAACGGATCTTCACTACGTACTCAACGGCAGACACTTGTTATAGGCAGTGCTAAACAGATGGTTTTGTTACGCGGTTTTCAAACTCATCCGGTAAGTGGCGACCCTGTACATGTTGATTTCATGCGCTTTAATCCTAAACAGAAAGTTGAGATTGAAGTTCCTGTTGTGTTGCTAGGAGAAGATGTCTGTCCTGGTGTTAAAGAAGGTGGTATGGTTGAGCTAATTCGCCGTGCTCTTGAGGTTCAATGTTTGGCTGGTGATATTCCTGAGAGCTTTGAGATATCTATAGCTGCAATGGAAATTGGTGATACCATCCACATTGAAGATATTGAAATGCCAGAAGGTGTTGTTGTAAATACAGAAGTTAACTTTACCATTGTCAATATCAGTGCTCCTGTGATTGAAGAGGTAGAGACCGAGGCACCAGAGGCGATTGAGACTGAAGTAACAACTGAGAAAGCTAAAGATGCAGGAGAAGAGGGCTGATTTAGGCTCTTTTGATTTTTGACGTGAATTTGTTGGTAGGATTAGGGAACCCTGGTGATAAATACCAGGGTTCCCGGCATAATCTGGGCTTTGATGCCATTGATCTTTTAATCCGTGAGTGTGGGCTATCTGTGGGCACTCAACGATTTAAAGGTTTTTTTGGCACAGGTAGGGTCGGCACACAAAAAGTCGGCTGGTTAAAACCTGATACATTTATGAACTTATCAGGTGAATCAGTAGGCGCAGCAGCCCGTTTTTTTAAGCTTGAACCAGAACAGGTTATTGTTTTTCATGATGATCTTGATCTGGTATCAGGTCGGGTGCGAATAAAAAAGGGTGGTGGTAATGGTGGACATAATGGTCTTAAGTCTATTCAACAGATCATAGGTTCACCAGATTTTATAAGGGTTCGTTTAGGTATAGGCAGACCACCGGGCCGTATGGATACTACAAATTTTGTTCTCTCAAGGTTTAACAAAGAGGAGCGCGAGTTGATAGATCCAAGGCTGGAAGGTTTACCAAATGCACTACCAGCACTGCTGGAGGGTGATCTGCCCGGAGCGATGAACCAGTTGCTAAATTCTTAGGGCTTTGCAATATTTTTTAATTAGCTCCTAAGTATTCTCTTTTCTTATGATTATTCTAGGATTCCCATGGCACTTCAATGCGGTATAGTCGGTCTGCCTAATGTTGGCAAATCTACAATTTTTAATGCTTTAACAGCGGCTGGTGCACAGATGGCCAACTATCCATTTTGCACTATCGAGCCAAATGTTGGTGTGGTAACGGTAGCTGATCCTCGTTTAGAACAGCTAAAAAATATTGCCAATCCCCAAAAAGTTCTACCAACAGTAATGGAATTTGTTGATATTGCTGGTTTGGTAAGTGGAGCCTCTAAAGGAGAGGGTTTAGGCAACCAATTTTTAGGCCATATACGGCAGGTTGATGCGGTTACCCATGTGGTACGCTGCTTTGAGGATGATGATATCACCCATGTGGAGGATAGGGTTGATCCGGTTGCCGATATTTTAATTATAGAGACCGAGTTGATGCTGGCGGATTTAGCCAGTGTGCAAAAACGTCATGACACTGTAATTAAAAAAGCCAGAACAGGTGAAAAAGAGGCAAAAATTTTAGTAGATATTTATGCCAGGGTTATAGCTGGTTTAAATGATGGCGTGCCTATTCGTCAGCAGGATTTAACCATTGAAGATAAAGAGGGATTGCGTGATCTTTTCATGATTACCGCAAAGCCTGTTTTATATATTTGCAACGTAGCAGAGGCCGATATTGCCACAGCCCAAACTCCCGGTGCCCATACCATGACAGATGCCGTACGGGAGCTGGCAGCAAAAGAGGGTGCCGAAGTTGTTGTTATTTGCGGAGCTATAGAGTCTGAAATATCAGAGCTTGATGCCGAAGAAAAAGCGATGTTTTTAGATGATCTCAACCTTGAAGAACCCGGCTTGGATCGTCTGGTTCATAAGGCATATGAACTATTGGGCTTGATGACCTATTTTACAGTTGGCCCCAAAGAGGTAAGGGCGTGGACGGTAAAAAGAGGCGCAACTGCCCCTGAGGCAGCCGGAGTAATCCACACAGATTTTCAAAAAGGTTTTATCCGCGCTGAGGTGATAAGTTATGACGAATTTATCGCCTGTAATGGTGAGCAGGGAGCCAAAGAAAAAGGCAAAATGCGCCTGGAGGGAAAAACCTATCAACTGCACGATGGGGATGTAATGCACTTCTTGTTTAATGTCTGATTGTTGAGTTGTGTCTAATCTAGGTTAATTATCCGATAAGGTGGGAAATGTATATGAAGAAAGATCTCGATTATCCATTTACAATTCGCCATCTTGAAGAAGAGGAAGGCAGTGGTTTTATAATTGAATTTCCTGACTTGCCTGATTGTATGTCAGATGGGGAAAATATGGAAGAAGCAATTAAAAATGGTCGAGAGGCCATGCTCTCTTGGCTAAAAACTGCCAAAGAAGAGGGGCGCGAGATACCTGATCCCTATTAGTTTTTAATATACAAAGCCTCATTTCTAACGCTGAAATGGGGCTTTGCAATTTAACTTCTCTTATTTCTTTATACCTTCAACAAACAGATCCAAGTCCATGCTCTGGGCTGCTGGTCCTAGATTATAGCTTATGCCGTAGTCGCTGCGTTTAATTCTTATATTACCCGAAAATCCCATACGATATCCACCCCATGGATCTTTTCCTGCCCCTACATAGGTAATTGGTATTATGACTTTGTTGGTTTTGCCGTGGATGGTTAGCTCTCCTGTAAGGGTTCCGGTTTTGCCGTTGCCTTTAAAGGATGTTGTGGTGAAGGTAGCTTCGGGATATTTGCTTACATTTAAAAAATCTTTACCACGCAGATGTTTGTCTCTCTCGGCATGGTTGCTGTCTATGCTGGCTGTTTTAACCAACACCGATATTTTTGCAGAGTTGGGATTTTGTTCGTCATAGTTAAAATCGCCGGAGATATCATTAAAACGGCCTTTTAATACACTTATGCCCAGATGTAAGATGCTAAATTCAATAAATGAGTGGGTAGGGTCTATACGATAATTATCTGCTTGGGCTGGTGTAGCAGCCCAACTTAGAACTGTTGCCAAGGCTATGGCTATGAGGTTTTTGACTTTTTGCGAGGTTTTCATTGTTGTCTCCAGGTTTTGAGAAAAAATAATCATAACATGCGTGTAAGAGTGTCATCTTTGTCAATAAAATGGTGTTTTAGTCCGCCAGCTATGTGAAGGGCTACTAATGTTAACAAACATACCGCAAGCCCCAGGTGAATAAAACCTGCTATATCCTCTAAATTTGCAATTGGTTGTTGGGTAAAAATAGCGGGGATTGTAAAAAGGCCAAAAACGTTTACCGCATCCCCTTTGGCGGTGGTAATAAAATATCCGCTTATTGGTAGTATAAACAGCAACCCATAGAGAAGATGATGCACCCAGTGTGCAGCCAACTTTTCCATGGGTTTTAAAGATCCCGACATTGCTGGCGGTGGTTGTTTCTTACGCCATAGCCAACGAACAGTAACCAAGATAAAAGATATAACCCCAAAGGAGCGGTGTAGGTCTGGTGCTGTTCTATACCATGGGTCGTAGTAGGTTAAAGTGACCATGTAAAAACCTAGAGCAGCCAGCCCCAGAACCAAAGCAGCCATAAGCCAGTGGAGTAGGCGGGCAAATCCGTTATACCGTATGGGGTTTGTCCCTGGAGTTTCCAAAGCCATAGCTTGAACCTCCTCCCTCAGAGTTATTAACTAAAAATTTAAATATTTATAGATTTTTATGGGAGCCATCACAAAATGGAGCAGTTTTGCTCTTACCACATGCACAAACTGCAACCTCTTTAGGTTCGCTCAATTCAACCGCAACAGGGGTGATACCACTGCCTTTATGTGATCCATCACAGAACGGTTTGTTTTTACTTTTGCCACACATACATACATGATGAGAACCTGCTGGAAGTTGGACAATTACTGGTTTGGTCATGATGGAACTCCTATTAAATATTATCAGTTGTAGTTGAGATGATTTGTAATATACATCCTTTTATTGATATTGACAATATCGTTTATTGTGACATTATTGTTCATATAGTGTAGACAATAAAGGGAGTTTAAAAGAATGGATCGCTTTCGCTTGATGCAGACCTTTGTGCGGGTGACAGAAGTTGGCGGTTTTTCTGCTGCTGCGCGTTCTATGCGATTGTCCAAGGCTGTAGTTAGTAAATATATTGGTCTATTAGAGGAGCAGCTCGCAGTAAGACTTTTTAACCGCACTACCCGACAGATTCGTCTAACAGCGGAAGGCAAAGATTAT
Organism: Magnetococcales bacterium; assembly: GCA_015232795.1. GTDB lineage: Bacteria > Pseudomonadota > Magnetococcia > Magnetococcales > JADFYX01. The sequence goes on along the minus strand of JADFYX010000078.1, from coordinate 820 downwards.
CTGCAACGCTGTAAAATGATACTTGCAGATTTAGAAGAGGCGGAGAGATCGGTTAAAGACCTGCATGGAGCACCGAGTGGCCTATTACGAATTAGCGCACCTATGAGTTTTGGCATATATCATCTGGCATCGGCTATTGCGGAGTTTATGGCTATTTGGCCGGATATTGAGATTGATCTTGATATGAATGATAGGTTTGTTGATGTTTTGGCGGAAGGTTTTGATCTGGCTATTCGCGGTGGAGAGATGGTTGATTCCAGCCTTATTGCCCGGCGTTTGGCCCCATTACGTTCTGTATTGTGTGCTTCTCCACAATATTTTTGTGAACATGGGGAGCCCAACATTCCCGAGGATATTGTTAAGCATAACTGCATTGCATACAGCTATAGTCGCCGTGGGGATAACTGGCGGTTTCAATCTGTAAATGGGGATGTGGTGGTTAGTGTAAAAAGCCGGATAAGGGTAAACAGCGGTGATGCCATTCGCCAGATTGTCTTGCAAGGACAAGGGCTTGCTATTCTGCCAACTTTTTTAGTTGGACAAGATCTTCAAGCTGGTAAACTTAAGCAAACTTTATGTGAATACCCAATTAAAGAGGTAGGGCTTTTTGCCCTTTATCATCACAATCGCCATCTTTCGGCAAAGGTGAGGGTTTTTGTTGATTTTTTAGCTAAAAGATATGGTAAAAAACCTTATTGGGATCATGAAATTTAAAAAAACAAACGATTACAGGGGTCTTAATGTCTGTACATCTACGATTTAGCCGTGGCAAGAAACGCATGGTGTTTTGATGTGAAAGGCAAACCTATTCCCGGTTACT
>JADFYX010000077.1 GCA_015232795.1 Magnetococcales bacterium | reverse complement strand
TGACCAAAATTGAGAATAAAAAGGATTTGGAGATTTTTCTGAACCTACTACTAGGGGAACTCGTGATTCTTTGAACATATATCTGTGATTACCAATCAAGAATGATTCAAATTGAGAATTACTTGGGCAAAAAAGAGCACATTTATCACGAGAACCCTGCAAATATGGATTATCGTGATCTTCCCGCCAATCATCAACACATACAACTTCATCATGTTTTTGATGCTTCATTCAAATATCACTCAGTCATGTTAGATTTACTATCAAAGATTAGTCAGTAGATGGTATTCAAAACAAAAAACGGCTGTAATATTTAACTATCAACAAGTTCTTAATGGTGTTGGTATAAAAATAATTAACCCAAGGTCTCTTTATAACCAGCAGCAGATAGCAAGCTCTCCAAATCTTGGGCATTGTCTGGACTCACTCTAATTATCCAGCCCTCCTTGTAGCTTGACTCGTTTACTAGCTCTGGAGCATCAAGTAGCCCTTCGTTTATTTCGCTTATTGTGCCGTTTATGGGGGCGTAAAGGTCGGATACTGATTTTACCGACTCTACTACTCCGAAAGGTTGACCAGCGGTGATTTTGGCCCCTACTTCGGGTAGCTCGACAAATACTACATCGCCTAGTTGATCGGCAGCAAAAGCTGTGATGCCTATCTCTACAGAATCGCCAAGAGAACGAATCCACTCGTGCTCCTTGGTGTATTTCAGATCTTCAGGTGTCTCATTGCTAGCAGCCATAATTTTGTTTCCTATAAAATAAAAGTGTGTTTTTAAGACTAAGCCCCAAGTTTTCTTAGATCATATCTCCAAAAACCTGGAGAGTGAAATTAACGCACCAGCCAAACCCAGAAAAATTCCCAATGCCATGATAAGCAAAAGCTGATCATAATGGAGATAGTGCAACTCGATAAAAATACCAAATGCAGAGCCTAACTCGGTAGTAGCACCATCAGCACCCCAATATAACAGGGTGGTTAACAATAAAGCTCCTACGGCTCCCAACAGACCTTGCAACACCCCCTCATATATAAAGGGAGTCTTGATAAAAGAGTCTGTCGCACCCATAAAACGCATAACTTCCACCTCATCACGCCGGGCGATTATGGTTAATTTTATGGTGTTGGATATAATTAAGGCAACGGCAGTTAATAACAACAGGGTAAGCACACTACCGATAAAACGGAACGTATGTATAACAGCAGCCAGTTTTTCTGCCCACTGTTTATCGTATGAGACCGCCTCTACACCTAGCCAGCTACCTATTTGAAAAGCTAGATTTGCGGTTTTTTCATATTCTTTATCATTTAGGCGAAACTCTATTGAGTAGGGAAGAGGATTTTCAACTAAATTATCCAAAAGGCCAGCCTCGGAGCCTAACATATTTTTCATCCGTCCCATGGCTATGGCGGGAGAGACTACTGAGATTTGATCAACACCCGGATTTTTGGAAATTTTATTTTTAATCTCCTCCATCTGGAAGCTCGTGACACTCTCTTCTAAAAAAACTGTTATTAAATTATCCCCGGTCCACTGCTCTAAAGCTGTATTAGCATTGGAGAGCAACAGGGTAAAAGCACCAAAAATAGTTAAGGATAGAGCTATAATTATGGTGGTGGTCCAGTGGGAGAGAGAGCCAGCATGAAAACGATTCCAAGCCCGTTGCAAACTACGCAACTGGAAACTTTTGCTTATTGTGACATCTTTTCCACCCTCTAAAGAGGTGGCTTTTATCCTTTTAACCGAACTGGGCCGTTTAATTATTCCGGTTTTTTTACTCAGCAATCCTTTTCGGCTTACTGCTTTTTTACCCCCTAAACTACGAGTTGAAAATCCATCTGGTGTCGGATTCATAATTTAAGAATCCTCCATTAAACAAGCTGATTTTGGCATTTTGGTGATTTCACCATCCACCATCTCGATATGCGGATGACCACTCTCTTTTACCAAATCAGTATCGTGGGTAACTAATAAAATTGTTGTCCCCTGTTTGTGCAGTGTTTGAAATAAAGAGATAATACGGCGACCCATATCTCTGTCAAGATTTCCAGTTGGCTCATCGGCAATTACCAATGAGGGGCGGTTAACAGTGGCTCTGGCGATTGCCACCCGCTGTTGTTCGCCACCAGAGAGAGATATTGGATTTTGATGGGTGTAATCTCGCAGTCCTACCGACTCTAGTGTTCGTAGTACTTGACCGTTGATATGGTCCGGGTTCTGTCCTGCCACCTCCATTGCCAGAGCAACATTGTCGTAGACACTCCGGTCGTAGAGCAGCTTATAATCTTGAAAAATCACCCCAATACTACGGCGTAACAGGGGAAGCTGCTTGTTTGTGAGCTGGTCCACATTACGCCCCCCAATCAACACAGCCCCACCAGATGGCCTCTCGGCCCGGTAGATAAGTTTTAGGATACTGGTTTTTCCCGCTCCAGAGTGACCTGTCAAAAAATAAAATGAACCTTTTGACAAGGCAAATGAAACCCCATTTAGAGCTTCATATCCTGACGGATAACGCATACTGACATTGTGAAATTTTATCATGAATGTTTATCTTGGCAATATTCTTGAATGTTGTTCACTGTTGGCTAAAGAATAACAAAAGCTTAATGTAACTCTTTCAAAGCTTAATTCACAAGAAATTTACCAAATTGAGTTAAGAAAATATATCCAGGGGCTTTTAGTTATGTTATTATTTTGTTAGGGTAATTTGTAATAAGAAATGTCTGTTTTATGCAATGAATTTTTTATGATGCGGGAGATATAGAGGGTGATAGTCGAGTGCAAAAAATGCGCGAGTAAATTTGACGTTGATGACGCCATGTTAATGCCGAATGGGCGAAAACTGAAATGTTCTGCCTGTAAAAATGTCTTTTTTCAGCAACCTCCAGGTGCAGAAGAAGAGCCGCCACCTCCCGCTAAAGCTGAAGCATCTCCCCCACCGGCTAAAGAAGAGCCTGAAGAAGATGATGATTCTGATCAAGAGACCGTTGTTGGCTCCGAAACATCATCAGACAGTGATGAGGAAGAGGACGAGACTGCTCTTCTAGAGGAAGAAGAGGAGGAAGAGGAAGAAGAGGAAGAAGAGGAGGAAGAGGAGGAAGAGGAAGAAGAGGAGGAAGAGGAGGAAGAGGAGGAAGAGGAAGAAGAGGAAGAAGAGGAAGAAGAGGAAGAAGAGGAAGAAGAGGAGGAAGAGGAGGAAGAGGAGGAAGAGGAGGAAGAGGAGGAAGAGGAGGAAGAGGAAGAAGAGGAGGAAGAGGAAGAAGAGGAAGAAGAGGAAGAAGAGGAGGAAGAGGAAGGGCTATTAGATGATGATGAAGATGAAGATGAAGAATCCTCACTACTTGATGAGGATGATGGCTCCTCCCTACTTGATGAAGACGAAGATGACGACTCATCTTTGCCGGAAGAGTATGACCCTGATTTTGAAAAAGATAAAATTGATCTTACACCATCTACTTTAGACGACGAAGATGATGATTTTGACCAAGAGAGTGTAGCTGCTGCATCAACAGCACCCTTCATCAACCGTCTTTTAGGCTACAGGAAAATGCTTCTTGCTTTGGCTGCTATATTGACTGTCACCCTTTTTGGCAACTGGGTGTCTCTCACAGATTGGTGGCAATATAAATCCTATAGCATGAGCAATAATTTCAAGTTAGAAAAGCTAAATGGAGAGTGGAGACTATATAAATTTGGTACCGTATTGGTAGTCAATGGCTCTATTGTCAACACCACAAAAGTTACACAAGATATTCCAAAAGTTATGGTCACTCTGTATAACGAAGAAAATGAAAATTTGGAATCGGTATCTATTGTACCAGGACGTATTGTATCTGAAGATATACTCGATAATTCTGGCGAAAAAGCCATGCGTGCCATGATAAAACTACAAGATGACCTCAAAAAAATTAAGATAAAAAAACTATGGCCCCAAAAAGAGGTGGAGTTCCAAGCCCTATTTATCCAACCACCGGAAAAGGCCACCCGTTATCAAATAGATTTTCAAGATCCTAACGACCAGTAGCGTAAATTAGATGTTTGGTGGTGGACGCTAATAATGATGTTTTGTTTATAATGGTATAAAATTTGCTTCTTAATCAAGTATAAACTTTGATATATTAGGCAAATTATAAGGAATATCAGTGAAAATTAAATCAACGATTGTATCTGGAGTGTTAGCTGGACTGTTTTTTTCGTCAACACTCACAGCTTCTGCACCTGTTTATCGTCAAGGGTGTGAATTTCCTGAAAAAGGTGTAGAGGTCTGCTGGGAGGCAACAGGAAGCTCCAACATTGACTTTGCTCCCTATGCTGAACTGCATATGTTGCCTATCACCCAAATAGTGGCGGGTGAAGAGCAGGTTTATGCAAATATCACTCGCAAAATCTATAGGCAACTGCTACCGAGCTCTCTGGCTGAGCGGATAATTCCTGAGTGGACCCCAGTTTTCCATTTGGAAGATGCCGTGACCAGCGGTCAAGATTACGGCTGGCCCGCTTACATGTGGATCTCTCCTCGCGCCATGCGTAACAGCAGTGAGATGAGCCCTGGTCTGGTGGATTGGGATGTCTACTTTTTTTCCAACGACAGGCTGGCTCGCACCCTGAGAATACGGGTAGAATCCAAACCCAAAACATCGGATAACAAAACAGAGCTCATGACTGCTACTGGTGTTGGTGCACTGGCCTTTACCAATCTATCGCCCATTGCAACCGCTGCTGCTGTCTATGCTTCTGGATCTATGGCTACACCAAATCCACCTGAGGCGGGTCGCTCTTTAGATCTTTTAACCGAATTGGCAACCCGGCAAATTCTCTATCTAGCCCAATATCCAATAAACGATCTTAAATCACCTGACATACCTGAAAAAACCTTAAAAGAGTCTGTCAAAGAAGGATTTAATGACTGGTCCGACAAAATTTTTAGATCTAAATAATGTTTAAAAACATAAAAAAACAGATCTGGGCTTTTGATGCCGAATGGGTACCAGATCCCCAATCGGGTCGTATCCTTTATAAACTTCCCGACTCAATGCCCGATGCCGAAGTAATGGAGGAGATGTGGAAACAGGGTGGAGCCACTGAAGAGAACCCCCAACCCTATTTAAAAACAGTGCAGTGTCGTCTGGTATCCATCTCCATGGTCCAGCGTCAGATCAATAACAATGGCCAGATAAAACTCAACCTGCTATCACTACCCCACTCTGCTGATGAAGCAATTGGCGAGCGAGAAATTTTACAAAAATTTCTCGGCGCGTTGGGGGAACGCCAGCCTCAGCTTGTGGGTTATAACTCTTTGGCTGCCGATATCCGTATAATGGTGCAACGGGGCATAACCCGAGGCATCACCGCCCCAAAATTTGCTAGTCGCCCAAATAAGCCCTGGGAAGGGGTTGACTATTTTGCCCGTGGTGGTGACTGGCATATTGACCTAAAAGATTATGCCACACCCGGTTGGGGTAGTGGTACACCATCTCTTAACGAAATAGCGGTTCTCTCTGGCATTCCCGGCAAGATGGAGACCGACGGCCAGCAGGTTCCCAAGCTTTGGCTAGAGGGGCGACTGGATAAAATTATCGCCTATAACGAGTTTGATGCCTTAACCACCTATCTGGTCTGGCTGCGTATGGCCCACTTTTCTGGGTTAATCAACCCGGACCAGTATGAAAATGAACAACTACTCGCCCGGACCCTTATGCAAAGTGAGTCTATAAACAAACCCCATTTATTGAGATATCTTACTGAATGGGACAGACTTATCACCGCTTGGCAAAAATAGTTTAATTTTACTTCGATATTCATGAACAGTTGCCCAAACCAGAAATGGCTGGTTAAAATGTGTTTATGGATAAAAATAAATTAACCAATAAAGGTGAAGTAATACAGCTGTTACTAGAGACAGAAGGGCGTATCATGCTCTGCATAGATGCTACATATCATGGTGTTGAAGTTCCCAGCAGATTTAAAAATGATACTAGCTTAATGTTGATTTTAAACAGTAAAATGCCCCACCCCATTCATATAGGCAAAACATCTGTACAGTCAGAACTCCGCTTTGGAGGTATTCCCCATTACTGTTTAATTCCTTATGACGCTATTTGGAGTGCATTTAATCCTGACACCAACCACGGCATGATGTGGCAAGATTCTATACCAGATGATGTACTAAAACAGCATGGATTATCACAACTTAGTGGGCTGACTCTACCTATCCAACCACCTAAAAAGAAAAAGCCTTCCCAAAAAGCCAAAAAAGCCTCTCCTTTTCAAGTTATAGAAGGTGGGGATAGCCATAGTCAGCCATCAAATAAAGGGACAAAAAAACCCATACTAAAAATTGTTGATTAAACCTAGATTCGACAGTTGGCGGTGGGTGCATAAAGTAAAAATTTTGCTAAAATAATCACCCTTCTTGGAGCAGGGTTAGCTGGGGGTCAGGTTCGTGGACTGGGAATGGGATTGGGTATAGGCCAGAGAAACAGGCATCACAATGACCACTGCCTTTACGACCATTGACCGCCTCATATAACCCCTCCATAGAGAGAAATGCTAGAGAGTCGGCAGTGATATAGCTCTGCATCTCTTCCACCGAGTGGCTAGCTGCCAACAGCTCTTTTCTGGTTGGTGTGTCAATTCCGTAATAACAAGGGTTTGTGGTTGGTGGCGAGGAGATACGCATATGGACCTCTTTGGCCCCTGCTGCCCGCACCATCTTGACAATCTTACGGCTGGTAGTTCCCCTAACTATTGAATCGTCAACCAGTATAACCTTTTTATCTTTAAAAACTCTGGGGTTGGCATTTAGTTTGATCTTAACACCAAAATGCCGAATTGACTGCTGTGGCTCAATAAAAGTCCGCCCTATGTAGTGGTTGCGAATAATCCCCAACTCAAAGGGAATATTCGCAGCCTGAGCATAACCTAAAGCTGAAGGAACACCAGAATCTGGCACCGGAACAACTAAGTCCGCTTCGACAAAGCTCTCCTCCGCCAACTTTATGCCAATACGTTTACGGGCCTCATATACGTTTATTCCATCGACAGTGGAGTCTGGACGGGCGAAATAGACATATTCAAAAATACAGAGGTGGCGATTGCGTTTAGGAAATGGATAGAAAGATTCAATTTTATCATCCTGGATAACCACCATCTCCCCTGGCTCGATATCCCTGATAAACTGAGCATCAATTAATTGTAAAGCGCAGGTTTCCGAAGATAACACATAGCTATCCCCTACCTTACCCAAACACAAAGGGCGAAATCCGTTGGGATCACGCACACCTATGATACATTTATTATCCATGGCTAAAAGAGCGTAAGCCCCTTGAACCTGATTTAAAGCCTCAACAAGGCGTTCGGGAAAGGTACGACAGCGAGAGAGAGCTGTAAGATGAACTATTACCTCGGTATCCATGGTTGATTGAAAAATCGAACCACGTCTCTCCAGGCTCCGGCGCATATCCACACCGTTGACCAAGTTGCCGTTATGGGCCATAGCCATACCACCATGGGCAGTATCAACAACAATTGGCTGGAGATTTCTAGAAGTAGAGCTACCACCTGCTGTGGAATAGCGAACATGACCGATAGCACTACGACCCTGAAGCCGCTCTACGTCATGTCTGTTAAAAACGTCTGCAACCAACCCCCGGCCTCGTTTGCAGTGAAGAATTTTATCCTCCACCGTTACGATGCCAGCCGATTCCTGGCCACGATGTTGTAGAGCATAAAGCCCCAAATAGACAAGATTAGAGGCTTCAGCATTGTTACTAATGCCAAATACACCGCACTCGTCATGAAAATGGTCATCTGTGATGGAAATCAAGGATAGTATTCCGCACTATTCGACCCAGAAATTTTTTTAAAGCCTTAATTAATCATTAGTAAAATTGGGCTTTAATCTCTGGATCAGGAAAACTTGTAAGGCATCTTTTTGATACTTCAAAAGACACCAACTCCTGCTAGTATTTTAGTAAACCTTTGGCTCTAATCAAACTACCCTATACGAGTTAGCAACCCAAGGGTGATACTAATTTGATAAGACTCTATTTAGTCCACTCAACCCAGTGAAGCAATGATAAACCTTTATTTCATAATTAACATTTATATATTGTTGTATAAAATTAAAATAACAATAACATTTAGATGTTTAAATTAACTTTTTATTTACAAAGTATTACAAATACACATTGCTATTAAACTTTATCAAGAAGCAAATTTCTTCTGCTAAAAATTTTTTAAGTAAAATTAAATTTACGTTAATATAAATACCCGGAGCTAAACTTATAATATTTACGAGCCCAACGTATAAATATTATAAAAATACGAAAAATTGACATGTTAGAGAAGCAACTATAAACTGTGCAGTGATCTTACAATAACTTGTCAAAATATTTTAAAAATTAATAAAAGGCTTTTTAGTTTAATGGGACAAAAACAATTATTTCTCAAGGCTTGTGCAAGAGAGCCAGTTAAAAGAACCCCTGTATGGCTAATGCGCCAAGCAGGAAGGTATCTTCCAGAATATTTAAAAGTCCGTAAAGAGGCGGGTAGTTTTCTTAACCTTTGCAAAAGCCCTGCCCTTGCTACTGAAGTCACCATGCAACCAATTCGGCGCTTTGGGTTGGATGTAGCCATTATGTTCTCAGATATATTGGTGGTTCCAGAGGCCATGGGTATGGATTTGGATTTTTTAGAGGGAGAAGGACCAGTTTTTGCCGATCCTTTACGTGAATCCCGTGATCTGAAACGTTTAAAAAGACCCAATGTTGAAGAAAAACTGGATTATGTCTACAACGCTATCGAAGAGATGCGCGCAGCATTACCAGCAAACGTCCCTCTCATAGGCTTTGCTGGCAGTCCCTGGACACTGGCTACCTATATGATTGAGGGAGGAACCACCAAAAAATTTAGCAAAATTAAAACTGCCCTCTATAGCGACCCCAAATTTCTCCACGGTGTGCTAAATATTCTCACAGATACAATTATAGAATATCTCAATGCGCAGATAGACCATGGTGCTCAAGCTATACAAATTTTTGATACTTGGGGGGGGATTTTAAGCCCGAAAAATTATCAGGAATTTTCTCTTAAATATATGAGCAAAATTATCAAAAACCTAAAAAAATACGGGCCTGATGGTGAAAAAGTACCCAAAATTCTCTTTTCCAAAGGGTGTGGAGGTTATTCTAAAGCGATAGCTGCCTCCGGTTGTGATGTGGTTAGCCTGGATTGGACTGCTGATGTAAAAAATATTCGGCAAAAATTGGGTAAAAAAGTGGCCTTCCAAGGCAACCTGGACCCTGCCGTTCTCTATGCTCCCAAAGAGACCATTCGCAGAGAGGTGAGAAGAACTTTGAAAAATTTTGGTCCCCAGCCCGGACATATTTTCAACTTGGGCCATGGGATGGAGCCGGATATGAACCCGGACAATGTTCAGCTTTTAGTTGATATTATTCACGAAGAGAGTACGCGTTTTATTGCTAAAAAATAGCTGTTTTTACCTAGATTAGACGGTTGTTAATACACACCGCCAACTTATTAATCTGTAGTCGTTCCATTTATAAATTACACAGAAGTCAAAGGCTAGATTGTATAAAAGTCAAAGGCTAGATTGTATAAAAGTCAAAGGCTAGATTGTATAAAAGTCAAAGGCAAAACCTTG
>JADFYX010000076.1 GCA_015232795.1 Magnetococcales bacterium | reverse complement strand
GAAAACAACAGTAAAAATAAACCATAATTTTCTAATCATAACCTGCTCCACCTTTGCAATAGTTAGATTTAATACAAAACCCCACTATGAAGTATAAACATAATTTGTTATTAATGTTAGTAAAAATTCTTTAAAAGCTGTCTCTAGGATAAAGATCATGTGTGGAATTGTTGGGATGTTTACAACACCTCCCCTGCAACGGCCTTGGCCTGTAGATGGGTTGGATGCCATGGTTCAATCATTAAAACACAGGGGACCAGACGGAAGTGGTAAATATGTTGAAGAGGGTCTGTTTTTAGGTCATAGCAGACTTGCAGTACTTGATCTATCCTCAGGGGGTCGCCAGCCTATGATATCTCAAGATGGTAGGTTTGTTATTAGTTACAACGGTGAAATATATAATTTTAGAGAACTCGCAAGGGAGTTGTCCGGCTTAGGACAGCAGTTTAAAACTACCACCGACAGTGAAGTTTTACTTGCTGCATGGTCGGTTTGGGGAGAAAAAACCCTAGATAAACTTGATGGTATCTTTGCTTTTGCCATATTTGATCGCCAACAACGCATTTTATATTTAGTCCGGGATCATCTGGGAGTTAAACCGCTTTTTTATTGGCAAAACGGCAACGAAACAGCCTTTGCTTCAGAACCTTTAGCCATGTTTGGTCCTATTATTCCATTTCCAGAACCAACCCCCCTGGATTTGGACGTATATTTTACATTTAACTATCTGCCAGCCCCCCACTCTGGCCTTAAAAATGTAAAGCAGCTCCCACCGGGACACATATTAACTATTTCACAAAAAGGGACACATCTCTCCCCCTATTGGCAGCTTCCCATACAAGTAACTCCAAAACCATGGAACCGGGATTTGCTTGTAGAGTTTTTTGCTTTGTTGCAACAATCGGTAAAAAGCCAACTGGTATCAGACGCTCCTTTGGGGTTATTTCTCTCAGGAGGTATGGATTCTGCGGCTGTGGCTTTAGCTGTACATAACGCAAAACATAACCACACTGCCTACGTTCAAGGGTTTGATGAAGCAGCATTTAACGAAGCCCCCGCAGCCATAAATGTTGCCAATTATTTAGGCTTAGAGGCCAAAACATCTACCTTTATTTGGAATGAAGAGTGGATATTAGATACTCTTGGAGCTATGCATGAACTGTTAGCCGATGCCTCTTGCTTTCCCGTTTATCAGTTAGCAAAATTTGCCAAAGAGCAATCTACAGTAATTTTAGCAGGAGATGGTGGGGATGAACTGCTTGGGGGATATGACACCTACAAAGCCAGCCAGTTAATGCCCATAATACGTCAGATACCAGCCCCACTCCGCAACACAGCATTGAGCCTAACCCGTTTTTTACCCGCCGACAACAAACGCTACAGCTTGCGAATGGTTACAGAGAGACTGCTACTAGCAGCCCAAGCAGGCCCACTAAAAGACCACGCCTCTTTTAGAAGAATTTTTTCTGATTCAATGAAAGTAAGGCTATATGAGCCAGATTTTTTAAAGGCTGTTGTAGCTTCTGATCCAATAGACAATTATGCCAAAAAAATGCAAAACATACCCAAAGAACGTTCCCAATTAACAGGTTTACAACTGGGAGATTTAGGCCATTTTCTACCGAGTGTTTTAGCCAAAGTAGACCGCATGAGCATGGCAAATGGCCTTGAGGTAAGGGTTCCACTGTTAAACCGCAAGTTGGTAGAGTTCTGTTTTCAACTTCCAGATGAAGCAAAGCGCTATAAAGGCCGAGGCAAAAGAATTTTAAGGGATGCAATCTCTCCCCTCCTCCCCCCCGGTCATCTGCAAAGACCCAAAGCAGGTTTTCTACCCCCAGTTGATAGCTGGTTTAGAAACACTGGCCCCATACAAAACATATTTCAAGACCACCTAAGCTGGGCAAAATCCCAAAACCTCGGTTGGCTAAATTGGAAAGAGGTAGAAAAAAGCTTAGAAGAACACAAGAAAAAAAAGATAAACGCCGGCTTCACTCTGCTGGGTATATTGCAGTTTATTAATTGGCAAAAGCAGATGCGGTGAAGTTATTTGATTAAATCCTTTAAGTTTAAGTTGCAGATTTGTTCTATTATGTGAGAAATTTAGAGTGATAAAAATGATAGTAAAATTTGAGGAGTAGTAAATGTCCAAAAATCTAGATAGTGGGGTTGAGTATCTACAACTGCCTATTAGATCAGTTTCTGTGGTTGTGCCTTGCAAAAATGAAGAAGATGCCATTCAGTTGACAATTCAGGGTATTAAAAATGCTCTTGATAGTGCATCTGTTGAGTATGAAATTATTATTGTTGATGATGGCTCCAACGATGGCACCCGGCAAAAAGCTATTGATGCTGGGGTGCGTGTGTTGGTGCATGAGATAAATATGGGTTACGGCAACTCCATAATGAACGGAATAAAAATTGCCAAGTATCCGGTTATTGCTATGTTAGATGCTGATGGCACCTATGACCCAGCAGAATTGCCAAAAATGTTAGAGGCCCTATCAAGACACGATATGGTGATTGGCGTTAGAAAATGGACACCAGATAACACATCTTTAACAGGTCGTTTTTTTCGTACTGCTTTGTACTACACTATCCTGTTTCTTTCCGGTGTTAAAGCCCCGGATTTTAACAGTGGATTGAGGGTCTTTCACAAAAAAAATATATTAGATTACCGTTCAGTTATCTGCCCTACTTTTTCCTTCACAACTACCCTAACTGTGCTATTTTTACAAGCAAACCATAGTGTTAATTTTATGCCTATTGAATACTCCCAAAGAATAGGACGTTCCAAGGTTAACTATATTAAAGACGCTATAAAAACTTTCAATTATGTCTTTTCCATTACCTCAATTCTTCGCCCATATCGTATAAACATGTTTTTTATTATTTCTGCAGTTTTAATGAACGGTTTTGTGATGATATCATCACTTTTTTCACCATTTATTCAATCTATACAGTTAGGACTACATACAATAATATCTGTACCTCTGCTTATTGCTTCTCTCTCTTTGAGCGCATATGTCAACACACGTATTTATCACTATCATTTAAACAAAAAAACAAGTGATGATATGTAATGAATGTTGTTCTCTATTATCCGACAATGGGTATGTCGGGTTCCCTGATAACCCATCTGCCACTTAGCCTGCTTTATGCTGGCATTGATACTATACAAGCTGGTATTGAGGTGCGTATTGTTGATGCTCGGCTTGATCCCCTGAATTGTAAAAAAAACTTAAAAGACAAAATAGACGCTGACACCATGATGGTTGGGGTTAGTGTCATGACAGGCGCACCCATTATCAATGCCCTTGAGATTTCCCATTTTGTTAATGACAATTTTCCCCAGATAAAAATTATCTGGGGTGGGCCTCATGCCACCTTCAACGGTTTAGAGATATTGGATGAGCCATTAATTGATTTTGTGGTATCGGGTTATGGCTCCCAACCTCTAGCAGCATTAGCACGCTATCTACGTGGTGATAAAGATGCCAAAGCTTTAAGTGAAATACCTGGGCTTAACTATCGCGATGGTGATAAGTCAGTTGCAAATCCCTATATTGATGCATTTGAAATAGTGGATTATAAAAAAATTCCTTACCATTTGGTTGAAGATGATCTTGATAGTTATGGGCAACTAGATAGCGGTGAGAGAATTTTCTCTCTCTATTCTGCCATGGGTTGTCCCTATAAGTGTACCTTCTGTTCTGCTCCGGCCCAATACAGCGGGATCCGGCGAAAATTTGAGGTTCTTCCCTATCACGAAGTGGTGGATCATATCGAATATGTACAAAAAAAATATGGTGCAACATACATCTATTTTATCGATGATGACTCTTTTGTACGCATTAGTAATGTTGAGGCGATAATTGACGAAATTATCAAAAGAAAAATAGATATCGGCCTGGGTTTTCGTGGTGCTCGTGTCAACGAGATCAAAAAAATGAGTGATCAATTCCTGCAAAAACTAGCCCTGGCCGGAACCGATATTTTGCACATAGGTGCAGAGTCTGGCTCACAAAAAATTCTCGATTTAATCAAAAAAAATTGTACGGTAGAAGATATCATTGCCATCAATAAAAAATTAAAAAATCACCCCCAAATCAAAACCGGATACAATTGGTTGGCTGGAGTTCCAGGAGAGACCTTAGACGATCTTGCGCAAACCAGAGAGTTGATTTTAAAACTAGTTGATGACAATCCAAACACAGTGCTCTTTCCTCCCAACCTCTTCCGCCCTCTACCCCATACAGAACTATATGATTTAGCAGTAGAACATGGCTATAAACCACCAAAAAAAATCATGGATTGGGCAGACCTTGAAAACAGTTTGGAATCCTCTAGTGGCAACGAACTACCTTGGTGTGACAATGAACATATAAACCAAGTCTATATGATGCAGATCTGTTCATATTTCGTCGATGGAAAAATTTTCAAGGTTAAAACTGGCGACAATATAAAATTCATGATCATAAGGTTTTTAACCAGGATATACACTCCCTTCGCCAAACTGCGTATGAAACACGGTTATTCAGGTTTATTAATTGAAAAACATCTATTTAAACTTGCTTCACGTTTAATTGGAAATTGATTTTAACCAACTCATTTATTTTACCAAAATTTTGATAAAGGTGAAAATCATGGATTTTACAAAACAAACTATATCACCTATTGCCCTCTTATGCTTTTTAACAATAACAATCTCTTTCATAGCCATAACCCACAATGCCCATGCCCAAAACTGGCAGAATGTCACAGGGGCCATGGCTTTTAAAACCGGCTATTTTCAAGTTATTGGAGTTTCAAATGGTGGTCAGAGCAAATTTGAAGCTTTGCGCTCTGCAACAGTTTTAGCCCAAAGAGATATGTTAGCAGCCATTCAGGGTATCCCGGTACAATGGCAAATGACCATTAAAGATGGAATGCAAAAAGATAAAAAAATAAAACAACATGTTGAGGGATTTTTACAAGGGGCACAGCCTTGTGGTCAACAATACAATCCCCAAACAGGTTCTGGCAGAGTCTGCCTACGCCTTAAACTACATGGGGAACGGGGTATATATAAATCACTATTCCCTAGACTTCGCAAGTCAAATATAATCAATTTATCAACTAATTAATGATAAAATATAGTATTTTTACCATACTATGATAATTTTGCCGTTGACTATTAATGAAAGAAAAATCATAATAAGTGGCTGTATACTAACAATTACATCTAATAACTCTATTTTAAGGAATGTGTAAATTATGCGTTATCAAAAAATGAGTATGGTTGCTGCTGCTGGTCTGTCTGTGATGATGCTATCTTCTGCAGCTTCAGCTCGCGAATTTGCTGCAATTTATCAAGAGTGTGGTCTTGGTGCTATGATTGCTCCAAACCATCCTATTGTTGCTGTTATTACTAACGTAACATGGGATCTTGGTACTACTGCTGCTACTTCAGATATGATGTCCCCTAATACTTGTAAAGGCAGCCAAGCAAGAATGGCTACTTTTATCCATGAGGGCTATAAGCAAATTGAAACTGCAATGGCTACTGGTCAAGGTGAATATCTAACCAGCTTGATGAATGTCTCTGGCTGTTCCTCAGCTATTCAACCAGAAATGAGCAAAGCTCTGCGTAAAGATTTCTCTAAAATTGTATCTGCTCCTGGATACAGCAAACAGAGCAAATTTGATCAGTCCAAAGGTATGTACGACATGATCAACAAGCGCATTAACAGCGACTTTTCAGCTGCCTGCACAATCTAAAATTATTTCATAAGCTTTATAAAACGACCGGTCTAGAAGCACTATAGGCCGGTCGTTTATATTTTGGCTACCACACTTTTTCCCTCCTATAATACTATGTTACGACATCTACACTTCGGACTCATAGTTACGGCTATATTTTTGTGGCATAACGCAGTTTTTGCTGCAACAATCCCTCAACAGTTAACCAAACAAGCTAATATTCTAAAACTTGCACAGCATAAAGTATGGCATAGACTTCTCCATTATAACTCTAGCAGATCTAAAGGAGAGATTCATACATCCGCATTTTATCTCTCTAAACGTGGTAGTGATGATCTACAAGCAGAGTTAAAAGCAACCATCGCGGGCTACTTTGCTCCATGGCAAAAAGATGGCAACGAACACCCCCGCTGTCGTTTTCCTGCGCGTTATTTCTGGCTAAATAAACATATAACCCTACCAGAATATAGTTTGCGGGAACCGCGCTGTACAAACCTTGAGAATTGGGCACTTTTTGATAGCGCACAGTCAATTAGTTTATTGTTGGTAAGTGGCTACTTTGGCAACCCTGCTTCTACTTTTGGACATTCTCTACTGCGTATAAACACTGCTGCCCATGAAGATCATAAAGGACTTTTTGATTTAGCAATTAACTTTGGGGCAATAGTTCCAGAAAAAGAGCCGACACCACTTTACATCTACAAAGGGCTATTTGGTGGTTATAAAGCAAGTTTTTCGGATCGCTATTTTTACACCCAAGATATTGTCTACTCTCGCACGGAATATAGAGATATTTGGGATTACAAATTAAATCTCAGCAAACCGCAACGTACACTGCTGTTGCTACATATGTTTGAGGTAAACGGTAAAGAATTTACCTACTTTTTTCTTGATGAAAATTGTGTTTACCGCTTTGCTGAACTTCTGGAACTTATAACCGATGAAGATTTTTTGGAAAATGCAAACTATTGGTATATACCTACTGACCTATTTCAGAAATTAGAGAGCATCAACTCTCGGCAAATTACAGCTGGAGAACCGGGAATAATTCAAAGTGTGACATTTATTCCATCAGCTCAAAGGCTGCTCTACCACCGTTTTGCCAACCTTAACAAAGATGAGGCTAAAACAGGCAATATTTTAATTAAAAATGGGCTTGATAAGCATCAGCATTTATTGGACAAATATTCACCTAAACGCCAAGCTGCAATTCTTGATACCATTCTTGAGTATCAGCAATATCAACTAATTTCCCAAGAACCTGAGCCAAGCCAAAGCACAAGAGAGGCTAAGGATGCAGCACTTTTATCTCGCTTACAAATAGATGAGATATCCACCCCCTTAGCCCCAATAACACCATTACCATCACCAGCAAAAGGTTCACCTCCTCCAAGAGCAAGCTTTGGTCTGAGTTATGAAGCTGGAGAGCCAATGCGTACACAGTTTTCCATAGCTCCTTACAGCCAGGAACTTCTTGGCAAAAACAGCCTTGAGAATGGTGAGTTGGTGGTGATGGAGACGGTTATAGGGTGGGACGAACAAAACAGTATTGACCTTGATAGATTTGATCTTGTAAGAGTAAAAAAACTAGATACACCGCCTGTACCAATAAGTGGTGAAAGTCCATGGGCCTGGAAACTGCGTTTGGGAGTTGATAGAGAATACAAAAACCACCACAAAGGATCTTTCACTTTTGGTATTGGCCAAGGGTGGAAAGTTAATTCTGATGTCTCATTATTAGCTATGATAGATACCAATATTTACAGCAACCTTCCCCACATACAATCCATACCCCATTTAGGGCTTCTTCTAAAAGAAAAAAAACTGCAAGCATTCGTGACTGCTGGCAGTTTGATAAATATTGATCAAAGTGGCTCAACATTTACGTGGGATACACAACTACAATATCAATTTTCACCTCAATGGGGCATACGTATTGCAGCCAGCAAAACTGAGAACCAGAAAGCTTCACTAGAGTTGGTTTGGCACTAAACCATAATGTTGCAGGCAATGTCAGAACTTGTGAAAGTAAGGAATTTTTTGCTTGGCATTATCAATTATATCACTTAACCTGTACACTTAAACTTTATTATGATGCCTGATATTAATTTAAGGATTTTTTATAATGAAGCATATCCAGAACCAGCTTGAACGGTTCAATCAAATTCAAAGTGTTATCAATCAAATTCTCCACATATCCTTGGAGCCTCTTACTCTTGAGAAGCAATTAGAGCAAATATTACAACTTATTATCTCAATTCCTGGTCTTGCTGTAGAATCAAAAGGGGCAATTTTTCTTGTTAGTAAAGATGAAAAATATCTAGAACTCTGTGTGCACAACAATCTACCGCGAATCCTGATTACAATCTGTTCTAAAGTAGCTTTTGGGACCTGTCTTTGTGGCCAAGCAGCGCAAAAAAAAGAGCTGGTATTTTCCAATTGTCTGGATACAGATCATCACATCACATATACCGGAATACCAGAGCATGGTCACTACTGTCTGCCTATACTTTCTGGAGACAGAATATTAGGGGTTATCAATTTATATCTCACCCATAAACATGAACATGATATGGTTGAGGAAGAATTCTTACTTGCTGTTACCAGAACAGTTGCTGGAATTATTGAGCGAAAAAGAGCCGAAGATGCGCTGGAACTGTCACAATATGAACTACGCAAAATCGTTGGTAGACAAACATCAAGTGATCTATTTAGCCCCACTTTAGTAAAACGTTTTTTTACTAACTGGCAAAATGCAGTCGATTCTCCATGCTGGCCCCCTCCCAACCTTGATCATGCTAAAACTATTTTAGAGACGGTATTTGTCGCAAGCCTAAAAAAGCAAGAAGAGGAGCCCGTACAGATAAGTGTTACTTTTATTGATCCACCATCGCTTTTAGAAGAGGTAACAACTCAGGACTGTATGACCACCATCTTTGCAGCACCCATGGCTTTTTCTGTAGAGTCACTAGTATCATTAGCCCCAGCACTTGATTCTATCTCAACATCCATTATGGTTACTACCTCATCGGAAACAAAAAACAGGTTACAGATTATCGGCTCAGTCTATTTTAGCCATGAAGGTCTGCATCGTTTCAATGCTATGGATTATGCATTAAGTCCTATGGATCTTTTTTCTGTATCCACCCGTGAAGCAGGAAACCTTATGCTGTTTCGTGGTGAATCTGCCATTGGCTGCTTCTCATCAGGAGAACTTTGTGACACAACTCAACCTAACTTTACCCAAAGCCCTTTAGCTTGGAATTTATTACAAGTAGTGCAAACCCATGCCGAATATGCCGAATACGGTATGGAATATTGGGAGTCGTACCGGGACCTCATTGATCGCCTCCTTTTAGAAGCTTCCAGACGCGGCCATGGTGGTACAATTCTTTGGCTTCCTAGTGACCGACCACTTCCCGACAGAAAGATCCTTGATGCCCGTTTTCCTATCATCTCGGCTCCAGAAGGCTCCACTCTTCTCCATGAGTTTGTAAAAACAGACCATAAAGCCAAAACCCATACCTCAAGGGGTAGCCGCCTATCCGGCAGATTGAAATTTTTAACCAACAAACGTAAACTGATTGAGCTTACAGAATATCTTGCACAGATGGCTTGCCATGATGGTGCACTGATAATATCTGATCGTCTGCAACCCCTCTCTTTTGGCTCTATGTTCACTGCCGAAACCTGGCAAGGTAATGTGGTTACATGGCATAAAGATTCAGAATTTTTTCCCTCTATCCAGTTAAACTTTGCCAAACGTGGCATGCGACATAATTCTGCCCTGAATTTTGTTGGTCAAACACCTGGATCTGTTGCCTTTGTCATATCTCAAGATGGTCCTATAGCGGGCTTAACTCGTAAAGATAAAAACTCAATTTATTGGTGGCCGGACTGTCTTAATAAAATGTGGCGAGAAACAACGACAATTCCATAACTTTCTATAATGTTACAAACATATACAAGCAATACAGCCATGATTTTCCAATCAGCAGTTGAGATAACTCTCAATAATCAGACAATAAACCTTGTTTTATAGTGAAGTATAGTGCAAAAATTACCGCCA
>JADFYX010000075.1 GCA_015232795.1 Magnetococcales bacterium | reverse complement strand
AGTTTTTGTTATGTTTATCTTTACCACTATCGGAATGCTAATCTTTCGTGAGACAGATATTGCTCAGTCTATCGAATATTTGACTCTCTCCCCATTTGCTGATGCAGCAATGGCTGATCTGTCTATTGCGGCATTTCTTTTTACCAAGGTGTTTTTGTACTCTCTACCCATCTGGGCTCACGGCCTGTTTGCCCATTTCAGGTTGCAAGGAGTTATCCCCAGCCTCCCCAAAGCGGTATGGATCTACACCCCGTTGGCAAGTCTACTATTTTTTGCCATACTGGTAATGCGGAGTAGTTTTTCACCAGCTTTTATCTATTTTCAGTTTTGATCTGGTACGGGTTTTACTAACACCTAACCAGCCATTTTTCTATTGTATATAGGTCAGTTTTGTTTACGTAAGTACCTTGAGCAACTTGAGTGTGTTGCCGTAATTTTTATTCTTGGACTTGTCGGAAAATGCTTAAAAATTCTGTAAAAATTTTATTGGTCTCTTTGCGCGATAGCTTTTTGGATTCTGATCGGGTTATGCCTCCTATGGGGGTTATGTCTTTGCACTCTCTTATGTTGGATCGTGGTATTGAATCAACAATTGAAAATGATTTTGATTTTGATAACATTGAAAAATATAATTCATATAGCCATATTGGGATCTCTTGCATGACACCCCAGAGGGATCAGGCTTATAAGATATTGGCTGACGTTAAACAAAAGTTATCACATATCAAAGTTATTTTGGGTGGTCCCCATGCCAAATATTATCTGGAAGATTGTAGCAAACTGCCTTTTGACCATATTGTTATAGGCAATGGGGAGTTGGCCCTACTTGAAATATTAACAAATGGGGATAGTTCTTCACGAATTTTGCAAATCCCCATCTCTGTTGAGCAGATGAACCAGTTTCCCATTCCATATCGTAAGCCGGACTTTCTCCAGCAATACTGTTTTGACATCCAGGGCATCCCCTCCACAACAATTTTAACAGCCAAGGGCTGCCCCATGAAGTGTACGTTTTGTGAAGATGCCAAAAGTAAGGTCTTCATGTACAAGCCAGAGAATATAGGACGGCAAATTGAGCAGGCTAAAGAGGCGGGATTTCGTGGTATAATGTTTTTTGACGATATTTTCACTCTATCTAAAACCCGAGTACAAAATCTTTCCCAAGAGATTGTAAAACACGACATCTACTATCGCTGTTTTGGTCATGCCCGTTCTATGACCCCTGAGATAGCGCAGATGTTGGTCGATTCCGGCTGTATTGAAACCGGGTTTGGGGCTGAGTCTGGTTCGCAAAAAATTCTAGATTTTGTCGAAAAAAGGGTCAGCCTTAAACAGCAGATGGATTATGTTGAGATTTGTAACAAGAGGGGTATAAAAGTAAAGGCTTTTTTAATGTTGGGGCTGCCGGGAGAGGATAAAGATAGCATTCAAGATACCCGAAAATTTTTAAGCTTTTTAATGAGTCATCGTTTTACAAGTCGTTTAGGTCGCGAAATAACAAACGATTTTGATTTAGCACTTTTTTTCCCCTATAAAGGAACCCAAATTCGCGACAGAATTGATAGGGGAAAAGGTGATATTGATCTCTATTTAGCACTAAATACCGACCAATTAAGTGGCTTTTACAAAGGCACAAATGGCTCATCAGATTCTGCGGTTATGACATCTTCGTTAACATCCCAACAATTAGAAGCAAGTCGCCAAGAACTCCTTGGTGAATTCAAGCCTATGGTGGTTTTCTGATTAGTATTTGCTAGTAGAGAGGATTGGAATTAACGAAAAAGCCAAGATAAAAAAAGAGGTGGGTGTTATAACCCACCTCTTTTTGTTCTAGGCGTCTAGCTACAAATAATTATAACCTGGAACTTATATTAGAAACGGTATGACAGTCCCAATGAAATTACAGGGTAATATTGAAAATATGTTAAAGCATCATCATCTTCTATGTCTGCTTGTGCTGCTGCTACGTTTGAATTAATTTCTGAAGTGAGAGTCGCAGCTGCTGTAGCGTCATTAGAAACAGAAGTTAAAATATTTGCAGAGTTGGTTGAGGCAGAGAGGGACACGCTTGGTTTTCCTGTGAACAATACACCAACGTCAGAATGGAAAAACCAGTTACTGTCTTTTTGTACCGGGTTGCCCCAGCCAATACCAACATATGGTGCAACAGTGTTGAATTCGATATCTGCACTTACAGAGTCTATCAGGCTGCCATTGTAACTAACGTTATTAAAAGTGTAGCTGCTTGTGGAAGCAGGAGTTGCTGAGGCTTCTATACCATTAAAATTCAGGAATAGGCCAGTTGATAGACGCAAGCCTCCTGAGAATGGATGCCAATCAACAAGACCGCCTACAGTCATCAAGGTAAGATCTGACTCATAGCTGATATCATCAAGATCCTGATCCATGCTATAGGTAAAACCTGCCAAGCTTAAGCGACCATTGAGTTGTGATGTAATGTTTGTGGTTGCATTAAGGCCAAGACCACGAGTACTCAACTCTCCGGTTACTGCGTATTCTGAGAACATATCATCTGCTGCCGAGGCATTTTGGACACATACCATGCTTAAGCAGGCTAGTCCAGCAAGGCTTAAAGATTTAAAATTCATAACTTTTCCCTTTACTATTCAGTTTAGTAGAACTTCTTTATTGTTTATTAGTAAGTGTATTCAAAATGTAACTAGTGAGGCAATAATACAACAATGAACCCTTACATTCAAGGGAAATATATCTGCAACAAGATCCTTTGTTACAATATGTCAAATAAGCAGGTGTATTAATAATCAATTTGAAATAAATTCCAATAAAGCCTTTTCAACATTTTTTATCACATCCTGCCAATTACCATACTGGTTTTGTCTATATAGTTTGCAAGATGGATACCAGCGACATTCACTGCTGCCAAGTGACCACCGCCAATCAGGAGTGAGGGGTAAAAGCACCCAAACAGGAACACCAATAGCACCAGCAAAATGTACAGTACTGTTATCGATGGAGATGATTAGGTCACATGCAGCTATTTGGGCTGCAAATTCATCTAGAGAGAGAAGTGAATTCACCTCTTGGTCGTTGTAAATAGCATAGCCAGTTTTTTTGCCGAAATCTGTAAGCTCTTCTTCTACATCGCCATATTGCAGATTAAGTAAAAAAATCCGCTCTTTATATCTTCTTACGATATTGCCAACCATTTTTTCAAGAGTTATGGAACGGGTTTTTCCGCTCACCTTGTTATTTGTTTTCCAAGAGATACCAATTATAAATCTATTATTGGCTAGCTTTTTGTATCTTTTGCCAATGGTCGATATAATAGAGGGATCAGGTTGGAGATTGCCTATTGAATTGCTATAATTTGCAAAGCTATTTTCATAGAAGCGGGCAACTGATCCTGCCATTGATTGATAATCAAATTTAATGGCAGCAAGGTATGGGGAGATGCTCGCAGTTTTATGAATGAAAACCGTCTTGGGAAAAGTTCTCTTAAAAAGGTTGAGAAGTCTATCTGTACATTGGGCAACCAGTACATTGGCGGCAATTTTTTCTATATGAAATATAAACATAGCAAACATTATCTCATCACCTATGCCCTGTTCCATATATAGGATTATATTTTTATTGTTTAGTGGTTCTCCATTCCAAATGGGAATATTGGGGGCCATGGTGATTATTTTGGTCTCTTGGCGCAACAGTCGCCACTCCAACTCTGCAAAGCCATTGCTTGTGTCACCTTGTAAATACAGAGATAGACCAAGGTTATAGTGCACTTCAGCAAAGTCCGGTTGAATTGCTATAGCTTTTTTATAGTTGATAATCGCATCAATATATCGCCCTTGATCGGCTAATAAATTACCAATATTGCTATATATCTCAGCCGAGACAGGATTAAGTTTAATGGCTTTGCTAAAGCATTTATGGGCCTCTTCAAGTTTATCTTGGTGATGAAGGACGAGGCCCATATTATTATATGGTTCAGCTTGGTTGGGGTCTGCTGCAATGACATTGTTGTAACACTCAATGGCTTCGCTATAATATCCTTGTTTTTTTAAGGCGTTGCCCAGATTGTTTTGGGCGTGGGGAAAGTCCGGTTGTATGGCGATGATGGTTTTGTACATTGCTATTACTTCATCAATCTTGCCCTCTTCATTTAGTATTAGCACCAGATTGTTATAGGCATCCAAAAAATTGGGATTAAGTGCAATAGCGGCTTCATAATAAACTTTTGCCTCATCCATAAGCCCATATTCTTGCAGAGCAATTGCAAGATTAAAGTTGGATTCGGCAAATTTGGGATCAATTGCCAGAGCGTTTTTATAACTAATAATAGCCCTTTCAAATTTGCCTTGGGATTTTAGGGCTGATGCTAGGGTGCTGTGGGCATCTGCATAGTTGGGGTTAATGAAAATGGCTTTTTCGCAGTTGGCTATTGCTTCATCAGTTTTGCCCTGATTTATTAAAATAATACTAAGATTAACCAGAGCTATGAGATTGTTTGCTTGTAACTCCAGTGTTTTGCCATAGCAAGCTTTTGCCTCAGCAATCATCCCTTTTTGATGATAATTCAATCCTTGTTGTAAATGTAGTTGCCAACCCTCAAAGGCTGTTTGTCCTGTTATTTGAGAATTGGTATTTTCTTTACTGTGTTTTTTTTGTTGTCTTCTAGCTTTTCTATTCATGTTTTAAAATTATCCGGCATGCTATGTTGATAGTTCTAAAATAATATATGGTATTCGCGATTATTCTGGATTGCGACAGGTGTGTTGAGATCACTGCCGAATCTATGATAATGGTTTAAAAAGTATAAATCCCAATTGCAGCCTCAGATTATCGCACTTTTTTAGATAGCCATAATCGTGAATAAACTAAAAAAAATTACTATAGGCTATTTTATTAAATTTGTGGTATAAAATGAACAGTTAGTAATATGGGTATTGTAACATAATTATCTCAATCCGTAGTGTATAGCCTATAATAGACTAGAGAAGAAATTGAGAAAATATCTAAAAGCAGCGGTAGAAAATGGCCATAGATAATTTTTTAAAAGGTTCCTCCTGGTTTCAGGGGCTTAAGGCACTTCCACATTTTGGTGAAAGTATCAGGGATCTTTTGTCGTCGTCTCTGGCAATAAATATCCTCTCATTGGCACTTCCAATCACACTTATGCAGGTGTACGACCGGATAATAGGAAATGAAGCAAAAACCACCTTGGTCTGGCTGGTTTTTGGCTGTTGCAGTGCCATTCTTTTAGAGACCGCTTTACGTCTGGCCAGATCACACGTTAGTGGCTGGATGGCAGCCCGTTTTGACCATCTTGTCGGTGTGGGTGCGGTTGAACGCGTGTTGTCCACCCCCTTGCAGATATTCGAAAAAGATGGTGTCGGAGTGCATCTGGAGAGAATCTATGCAATAAACACATTAAGAGGGTTTTATGCAGGGCAGATTTTTCAGGTTATGTTGGATCTCCCTTTTTCCTTGATATTTATCGCTACAATTTGGCTTTTAAATGCAAAACTGGTTTTGGTACCTCTGGTGGTAATTACCATTTTCTTGACTATTTTCACCACATTTAAATGGCAGTTTGAAAAAAACCTCATTGAACAGGGCCTTGTGAATGATCGCCGTTACAATTTTATAATAGAGCTATTAAGTGGCATCCATCTGGTTAAATCATTATCTTTAGAAGAACAGATGTTACGGCGTTATGATCGCCTGCAAGCATCCGCTGCCAAATCCAATATGAAAGTCACTACATGGAGTGAACTGCCCACAAATATTGGAGGGCTTTTCTCCCAGTTTATGATGTTTGGTATTATCGCAGTGGGTGGGCCAGCGGTGATGGATGGCTCTATGACCCTTGGCACTCTTACTGCTTGTACACTTTTGGGTGGTCGAGCCTTGCAACCTATCCAGAGTGCTGGTGGTTTTTGGATGCGCTTTGCCAATGCAAAAATGGCAAGAGAGCAGCTACAGGAGTTGGCAGAGCTTCCCCTGGAGTTTAAGCCAGGAATACCCACTTTTCCCAACGAGTTGGAGGGGCATATAAAATTAGATAATGTCTCGTTTCGTTATACTGTAGAGACACCATATCTTCTCAAAGATGTTAAAATATCTTTAGCAGCCAATAAGATGGTAGGCATTTCCGGCAGCAGTGCCGTTGGCACTACTACACTGGCCTATCTGTTAATGGGTATTTTAAAACCAGAGAATGGGGTTGTATATCTTGACGATTTTAATCTGGCAGAATGGAATACCAGTAATCTTCATGGGCGGATTGAATATTTACCCCAAAACGGCGTTCTCTTCTCTGGCTCTATCATTGATAACATCGCCATGTTCAACCCTTTAAACAGAGCAGCAGCTTTGGATGCAGCAGCTCTTTTTGGTCTAAATGATTTGGTGTCTAACCTAGCCCAAGGCTATGAAACCAAAGTTACAAGTCAATCCAACGATACAATGCCCACAGGACTAATCCAAAAAATTGCCATAGCTCGTGCTTTTGTTCTGCGTCCCAGAATTCTGCTTTTTGATAAATCAAATGTAGCAATGGATCGGGAGAGTGAAGAAATTTTTCTTGACTTTTTTAAACGTATGAAAGGACGTAGCACAATAATCCTGATATCAAATCAAGCCAACCTTCTATCCTTGTGTGACGAGCAATATCTACTAGAAAATGCAAACTTAATACCCTCTGGCGAATCAAAGCGTTTGCTTGCTGATGGTATAAAGGATGTTAGGCCATGAAAGAGGAATACTGGACCCGATGGATTGTGCAAACAGCCCGTAGTTGGAATGATATATCCGAAGTTATAAAACATACTGGAATTGAGAAAATTGATAATGATCACCGGGTGTTAATTGAAAGTTCCTTAGAACTAAACCGTCTTATTGAGGCTTTTGAGAGTGATGACGTCAACTTGGCCATGATAAAAAAAGAGGCGGCATTTTTGGAGAAAGTCTACAATATTTGGGATGGGCATATAAAGCGCGAAGAGGGGTTGATAAAAAAATTTGGCCTGAAAAATTTAGATCGCCAGCAGGAGCAACACCGTAAATTTTTAACTCTCCTAGATACCTTTATTAAAGATTTTAAGTCAGGGCGTTTATGGGTTTCAGTCAACCTTAAAATGTCGGTTTTGGAGTGGGTGGTAAATCACATCAACACTCTGGATTATGAAACATTTTGTCGTGATAATTGGATGCCAGTGGTGGTTGAAAATGCGACCGTTTGGGATGATGTTTCCGAATTAATAAACAGTACAACTCTGCATATGTTGGATGATCAGCATAAAGATTTGGTAGATCTGACCTTAACCCTTAACCCTTTGATTGATCTGTGGGACAAGGGGGATCATAGGGTTGTCTCTTCCCAAGATGGCAGGGCGATATTAAAACGGATTAAACAGTATGCTCAAAGCCATTTTCAACATGAAGAGAATTTTATTGCAAAAAACAGTATTGCAGGGCTTGAACGGCAGCAGTTTGAGCATAATAAATTTATAGATTCACTCCTTTTGCTAGAGGAAAAAGCCCAGGCTGGTGAAGAGCTAAATCCGCGGCAGATCAAGATTGATATCATGGTGTGGTGGATTGTCCATATCAATAAAGTTGATATGGACACATTTAAGTTGGAGAGTTGGACCGGGGTGTTTCTCACTGTTACGGATTCATGGGCCAACCTAGCCGACATTGTCCGTACCACAGGTGTTGATAAACTGGATGAAGAGCATAAAGAGCTTATTTTATTAACCCTAAGATTTAATAAAATTATTGATGAAGTTGCAAAAACTGGGATAACCCAGGAACTGCGTGATGCAGGCCTTGTAATTTTGGATGATCTGTACCAGTTTTCAAAAAACCATTTTGATGGGGAAGTTGCATTTATTAAAAAACATAATATTCCTGGTTTGGCAAAGCAGGAGGCAGACCATAAATATTTTTTGGATATGCTCACAGAGTTACTGGAGGATATTAGAAACAAAAGGATTGTCTTTTCACCCCGTATAAAATCGAAAATTATCGGCTGGTGGAATGATCATATCAACTATACCGATTATGAAACATTCAAGCTGGAAAATTGGGCTGAAGGGTTGTTTAAATCGGCAACCAAGTTTGCAGATGTGGCACCAATTATCAAACATACCAAAATTGATCAATTTGATGATGATCATGAAGATCTCGTGGTTTTAACTTTCGAGTTATGCGAGTTGTTGGTAAATAGTAAAGAAACAACAGCAGATAATATAAAAAAAATTCTTATGGATATCCAGAGCTTGTCAGTAGCCCATTTTTATAGAGAAGAGAGCTATATGATAAAAAATGTTATCGTCGGTTGTGAGGCTCACCAAGACAAGCACATAATATTTTTGGCAGATTTGCAAAACTACATAGATAAGCCAGAATCTTTAAACAGCGATAACGGGGAGTATTTTAAGCTCTGGATGTTCAACTGGTGGATTAACCATATTAATGAGGTGGATTATCATACATTTAGGGTGGATAGTAATGATTGATAATTCATTAGTTCTTTTCATAGTTATCAACTGTTACCTGACCGATAGCATAAGCAGTTCCAAGATGGTGGGAGCATGACGGTACAGCATGAGCATTCTTTGCAAAATGATATGTTTCAACCAGAGACAGATTTAGCAAGCTGTCTTTTGCCTCTTCTTGATGCTTTGGGCTGGCGTGGAAGCCAGAGCCAGCTATTTGAAGCTTTGCCCTATGAACCTAACAATTTGAGCAGAAGTGATTTGCTTAATGTTCTTGCCAGTCTTAAGTTTGCCAGTAAATCTCTTCACACCACCTTGGATAAAATTGACCATCGTTTGCTGCCCTGTCTGTTTGTTCCCAAAAAAGAGTCGGCAATGGTTCTGCTTAAAGGGGCCGGGGCAGAGTTTTTGGCTTATGATGGTGTTAGCGGTGGCTTTAGCCAACTGCCAAAAAAACGGGTTTGGGGTGAAGCATTCTTTTTTCAAGCGGTAAAAGTTGAGCAAACCTCACTGTTAACAAAGCAGAAAGAGTGGTTTCATATTGTTCTTTCCCGTTTTTCAAATGTTATGATGTTGGCTTTGATAATAAGCTGCATATTGAGTTTAATCGCTTTGGCATCTCCGCTATTTATCAAGACAGTATATGATCAGGTGTTGTCTGGAAGATCAGTGGAGACCCTTTATCTGTTTGTTTCTGGGGCTGGAATCTTTTTTTTCGCAGAGTCTCTGTTCCGTTTTTTACGCACCAATCTATTAGGGTTTGTCAGTGTTCGACTTAGCAATATTGTTGGTACGGAGCTACTACGGCGTATTCTATTTTTACCAGCAGCTTTTACAGAGGCAGCAAGCTTGGGTGCGCAAGTCTCTAGAATCCGCGATTTTGAAACTATTCGTGACTTTTTTTCCGGCTCTGCTGTTGTAGCCCTGTTTGATCTGCCATTTGTTACTCTTCTTTTACTTGGCATGTATCTCCTCACTGGCCCACTTGTCTATGTACCCCTTACTGCAATTGCTCTATTCATCGCTTTGGGAATCATTATTTTTCCCATAATACAGAGAACCAACTCCAAGACATCCTTGGCGGTTTCCAAGAAAAAGCAGTTTTTAGTGGAGATGCTATCCAACGTACGGGCCATTAAATACACTGGCACTCGCCACTACTGGCTTGCTCGGTATAAAAAGCTGTCGGCAGAGGCGGCAATGCACTCTTTTGCCTCTGCTAATATCACCACTTTGGTCAATACTCTCTCCCAAACTCTGGTTACAATTGCTGGAATTATAACTGTCGCTGTGGGGGTGTTGAGTGTATTGGAAGGTAGTCTTAGCATGGGTGGTTTAATGGCAGCAATGTTGTTGGTTTGGCGTAT